>JBARSG010000315.1:0-7532 GCA_049644625.1 Desulfobacterales bacterium
CCAATGAAGAAGTGGAGGAAAAAGAATTTCTCTGCGCTCGGTGTGGCAAGAAAATCGAGCCGTTCAAACCATTTTAGCTTTAAAATCAGCCCCCCCGGAACCCGGGGGGGCAACCTTTCCTATCAAACAAACCCACGATAAGTTCGAAAGCTCAGACGCGGGTCAATCGGAACATATTTTTGACAATTGCTATACCCCCCGAACCTCTGAACCCTCACTTTTTTTCAGCTTCATACTTGAAAGCAAAAATACATCGTGTCATACTCTTGGAAAAAATGAACATCGAACAGACTGAACATCGAACATCGAACGTTCAACGTTGAACATCGAATAATGATGTCGCTCCGCTCCAAAATTTAATTTCATCTTTTTCCTCAATCACCAATCGCTGTTCAACATTGGTTTTTTTCATTCACCATTCGATGTTGGACGTTCGATGTTCGATGTTCATCTTTAAAAAAGTTCGAAATTACGAGACGTTTAATTATATGAAATCTTTCTATTTAATAAAACCTTATCTATTGGAAAGGCGATTTGTCATCTTATTGGGCCTTGCCTGTCTGATTACGGTAGATTTTTTGCAGCTTTTTATCCCCCGAATTATAAAATGGGCGGTAGACGATCTTACTGCCTACAGGATCGATATCATAACCCTTTTAATCTACGCGCTTTACATCGTGGGGATTGCCGTTTTGATCGGTATGTTTCGCTATCTGTGGAGACGCTGTCTCATCGGCACGTCCAGGAGGGTTGAAGAAGGCCTGCGAAACAAACTTTTTTACCATGTTCAGACCCTTTCCGCCTCATATTTCGATAAAGTCAAAACCGGAGATCTCATGGCACATGCCACAAATGATATTCAACATATACGAATGGCCACCGGTATGGGCATGGTGGCGCTCACCGACGCAATAGTTCTGGGTACCGCATCAGTCGGTTTTATGGCATACATCAATGTCAAACTGACCGTTTTTGTGCTCATACCCATGCCCATGATCGTTTTGGGGACCCGTTTTTTCAGTAAAAAAATGCACCGCCTTTACGGGAAGGTGCAAGGGGCGTTTTCGGATTTAACCGAAGTGGTGAGAGAACGGTTTGCAGGAATTCGTATTATAAAGGCGTATAACCGACAACAGCAGGCGGCATCCAGGGTTGAAGATGTTTCAAAGGATTATATCGGTAAAAATTTGAGCCTGGTAAGAATTACCGGGTCTTTTTTCCCCATGATGGTTTTTTTCTCAAACTTAAGCCTTGCAATCGTGCTCTTTTTAGGAGGCAGACAGACCATAACCTTTACCATAACTCCGGGAGATTTTGTCGCCTTCATAAGCTATCTCGGGCTCCTGACATGGCCCATGATGGCTATAGGATGGGTAACAAACCTTATCCAGCGGGGCAAAGCATCACTCGAGAGAATCGACAAAATAATTCAGACGTTGCCGGAGATTGATGATAGTGCGGAGGGAGTTATTCTTAAACCGGTTAAGGGATCCGTGGTTTTTGAAAATGTTACGTTTTCCTATGCACCTGATGTTCATAAATCCGGCTTATTTTCGGTTCTGGATCGCATTGATATAAAACTCGATTGCGGGAAGATCCTGGGAATAGTCGGCTCTCCGGGGAGCGGCAAGTCAACCCTTTTAAACCTGATTCCCAGGATCTTTGACGTGTCACAGGGGAGCATTATGTTAGACGGGATAGATATTCGCAAGCTAAAAGTTCGTGATTTGAGATCCCGGATTTCATTTATGCCCCAGGAACCCTTTTTATTTGCCAGTACAATTCGTGAAAACATAACGTTGGGCAATGAAAAAATAAAAGATCCGGAATTGATCCGGGCGGCTGAAGCCGCATGGATTTATGATACCATAACGTCGTTTCCGGACGGTTTTGAGACCCTGGTAGGGGAAAAGGGGATTGTTCTTTCCGGGGGCCAGAAACAGCGTGTGGCCCTGGCACGTGCTTTGCTCAAGGATTCATCAATCATGATACTGGATGATCCCATCAGTCAGGTTGATATGGAAACCGGTGATGCCATCATAAAAACCATCCGGTCCATGGCCGGGCACAAGACCATCATCATTGTCTCGCACCGGCTTTCCGCCGTTCGATTTGCCGATCAGATTATCGCCCTGGAAAAGGGTCGTATTGTAGAATCCGGTACTCATACGGAGTTGATGGCACATGATAAATATTACGCAAGAACATTCCGTCTCCAGGAGATAGAAGAGGAATATGCATTCTGATTTCGGTTATTTTGAGGAAAAGCAGCTTGGCAAGCCTTATGACGTGAAGTTATTAAAACGGCTTTATCCATATACCCTGCCTTACCGCCTGCTATTGCTCTACTCAATCATTTTGGTTGTTTTTATAACCCTGTTGGATCTTTCGCTTCCGTACGTTACTAAAATTGCTATCGACCGCTATATTGTGCCGCAAAAGGAATCCGCCGGGAACAAACGCCCTGATTCAACCGGAGATAACATCAGATACTTAAAGACGGATATCACCGACCCTGCAATCCAGGCGATTGTCAATAAATATTCCGACCGTTTCGAGATAGATGAATCTTTGGCGCGAATATCTTTTGACGAGCTTTCTCAACTTGAAAAAAAAGATCTTGCAATATTGCGCAAAGATGATCTTTCCGGCGTTACTTTTATTACGGCTATTTTCCTTGGCATGGTCATGGCAGGTTTTGTTCTCAATATGGTGCAGGTCATCATCATGGAATATACCGGCCAAATGATCATGCATGATCTGAGGGTGACACTGTTCGCACATATACAGAGCCTGTCGGTTGCATTTTTTACGCGCAATCCCGTAGGCCGTCTTGTAACTCGGGTGGCAAATGATATTCAGAACATGCATGAGCTGTTCACTTCGGTCATCGTATTTGTTTTCAAGGACCTTTTTCTGCTGGCAGGGATCACCGTTGTTCTGCTTAGCATCAACTGGCGCCTGGCGCTGGTTTGTTTTACGGTAATCCCTTTTGTTCTGTATGCGTCCATTCATTTTTCAAGTCAGGCCAGGGAAGCATTCAGAATTTTACGGCTGAAAATCGCAGAGATCAATACACGGTTTTCGGAAACCATCGGCGGGATAACGGTGATCCAGCTATTTTTACAGGAGAAGAGAAATTATCTTGCTTTCAAAAGGCTGAATCATGAACACTACCTGGCCGGCATGAGACAGGTACATGTTTTCGCGGTGTTTATGCCTGTTATAGAGCTTTTGGGGGCGGTTGCCATTGCGGTTGTGATTTTTTATGGCGGCGGCGAAGTTGTGGCGGAAAGCATCAGCCTGGGTGCCCTGGTTGCCTTTCTTTCATATATGAAAATGTTTTTCAGACCGATCAGGGACATTGCTGAAAAATACAATATCCTGCAAAATTCCATGGCATCGGCGGAAAGAATATTTTTGATCCTGGACAGTACGGAAAGCCTGACGCAGTCTGTTCCTGCTGTTGAATCCGTCACAACATCCGGCTCAAAAACTCAAAGACAGGTTTTGGGAAAAATTTCGGAAGTCTCCCTGAAAAATGTTTCCTTTGGTTATGTTAGCGGTGAAACCGTTCTTAAAAATGTTTCCTTCAGCATAGCTGCCGGGAAAACACTGGCTGTTGTGGGACCCACAGGAGCTGGGAAGACAACGATAATCAATCTTATCATCCGTTTTTATGATCCTACCTCCGGGCAGGTTCTTGTGAACGGGATTGATATCAAAAAAATATACACGCCTTATTTAAGAGCCAAAATGGCGCTGGTCATGCAGGATCCTTTTTTGTTTTCGGAAACCATACGGGATAACATTACTTTGGGGAAAAGGGATATTTCAGAGACGGCCCTGCAGCAAATTTTGGAACGTTCAAATTGCAAAACCTTCATAGACAGATTGCCGGCCAGCCTCGATACCGTGCTCTCTGAAGGGGGGATGTCCATCTCAAGCGGCGAACGCCAGTTAATATCGATTGCAAGGGCTTTTGCACGCGATCCGGACCTTATTATACTCGATGAAGCAACCTCATATATCGATTCGGAAACCGAACATAAAATACAGGGGGCTTTATTTAATCTCATGGCAAACAGAACGTCCATAATTGTCGCCCACCGGCTTTCAACAGCCCGGGGGGCTGACGAAATTATCGTGCTGAACAGAGGACGGATTGTAGAGACAGGAAACCATTTAGAATTAATGCAAAACAAAGGTTTTTATTTTCGATTGAATCAGTTGCAAAGCTGAAAATAAATTTCCTATCGGCAATATATTTTATTTCCATTTTTTTTCAAAAAAACGAATATATTGCTTGCCAAATCAAATTGTATATGATTTAAGGCAATGTTTAATTGAGTTAGCAGGTAAATGATCTGAGGATTGTGATTCCATTATTATGATATTATGAATCTAAAGGAACTTTCAAGGTGGCATACCGGGTTCCTGTGTTTTATTAACCTTTTATAGAGGAGGATTAATTCTATGGCTTACAATGCAGTAGAAATGCAAGACTGGCAGATATCCGAAGCGGCCGAAGAGAACATGCCCACTCCCGATGAATGGGCGGAAAAGCTCGGCATTCAAAAGGACGAAATTCTGCCCATGGGAAGATTGTGCAAACTGGACTTCCTGAAAATCATGAACCGGCTCAAGGACGAGCCGGACGGCAAGTACATTGAGATAACTGCAATTACCCCTACACCGTTGGGTGAGGGTAAAAGCACCACCGCCATAGGTCTCATGGAAGGTATGGGCAAGCGGGGAAAGAATGTGGGCGGCTGTATTCGCCAACCCTCGGGTGGGCCTACAATGAATATTAAGGGTAGCGCAGCCGGCGGCGGCAATGCTCTTATTATTCCATTGACAGAATTTTCCATGGGTCTGACCGGTGACATCAACGACATCATGAACGCCCACAACCTGGCTATGGTGGCCTTGAACGCCAGAATGCAGCACGAGCGCAACTACAATGACGAGCAGTTAGCCAGGCTTACCAAGATGAAACGCCTTGACATCAATCCCACCCGGGTGGAGATGGGCTGGATAATGGACCTTTGTGCCCAGGGCCTGAGGAACATCGTCATGGGCCTGGGGGGACGCATGGACGGCTTTATGATGCAGTCGGGCTTCGGCATTGCGGTAAGTTCCGAGCTCATGGCCATTCTCTCCATTGTGCGTGATCTGGCCGACCTGCGAGAAAAGCTGAACAACATTACTGTTGCTTTTGACAAGGCGGGCAATGTAGTAACCACCAAAGATCTGGAAGTGGGTAACGCCATGACCGCCTGGATGGTCAACACCATCAACCCCACATTGTGCTCTACGGTTGAATATCAGCCACTTATGGTACATGCCGGGCCCTTTGCCAATATTGCCGTGGGCCAGTCTTCCATCATCGCCGACCGGGTCGGTCTCAAAATGTTTGACTACCACGTCACCGAGAGTGGTTTTGGTTGCGACATCGGCTTTGAGAAGTTCTGGAACGTCAAGTGTCGCTACAGCGGCTTGACCCCCCATGTTTCAGTAATTACCAGCACTATTCGGGCGATGAAGATGCACGGCGGCGGTCCAAAGGTTATTGCCGGCATAGCACTGCCCGAAGAGTATACAAAAGAAGACCTGGGCCTGCTGGAAAAGGGTATGGTCAACCTGGTTCACAATATTAACATCGTCAAGCAATCTGGTATCAAACCGGTTGTATGTATTAACCGCTTCCATAATGATACCGATGCTGAGGTCGCCATGATGCGCAAGGCAGCCGAGGATGCAGGAGCCCGCTGCGCGGTTTCCTCCCACTGGGCTGACGGCGGCGACGGTGCCCTGGAATTAGCTGATGTTGTCGCTGAGGCTTGCGAGGAAGAACCGGACTTCAAATTCCTCTATCCCATGGAGATGAAGCTGCGGGATCGGGTTGACACCATTGCCAAGAATGTTTACGGTGCGGAGAGCGTGGCCTGGGCTCCTGAGGCTGAGGCCAAAGCCAAGATGCTCGAGAATGATCCCAAGTACGCTGATTACACCACCATGATGGTCAAGACACATCTCTCTTTGACCCATGATCCGGCGGTCAAGGGAGTGCCCAAGGGCTGGGCTCTCCCAATTCGCGATGTGTTGATCTTCTCCGGTGCCAAGTTCCTTTGCCCCTGCTGCGGAGCAATCAGCCTGATGCCGGGCACAAGTTCCAATCCGGCCTTCCGAAATGTGGATGTGGATGTTAACACCGGGAAGGTTACGGGACTGTTCTAAACCGTATAACAAAAAAAGCATATAACTAATAAAATAGGGCTTGGATATATTTCGAGCCCTATTTTTTTATTTCGTGTTTGTAAGAATAGTTGTAACCGTTCACGGGTTTTTTGAAATCACAAATTCCAAGCGCCAAAGATCAATTAAATCACAAATTCCAAGTACCAAATTCCAAATAAATCCCAAATCTCAAGCATCAAATTCCAAACAAATCTCAAATACCAATGACCGAAACTATTTGGGATTTCCACTAACTCAACGACTCCGTGAACGGTTGCGAATAAGCGCCTAATCACGCAGGCTTTCATACAGCGCAATTCCTACCGTGGTGGACAGGTTAAGGCACCTGATTTCATCAGTGATGGGGATATGGTAAGTGGCATATTTATATAGTGATATGATGGTTTGGGAGAGCCCTTTTGTTTCCGAGCCGAAAATTAGAAAAAGTCTGTCAGAAGATGGCATGGACCAGAAGGGCGTTACACCGTTTTTGGTAAATAATGCGACTTCGTCTTTTTGTGGTGCCATCTTTTCCTGAAAACTGTCAAAATCGTTCCAGACTGAAAGTTTGACTTTGTGCCAGTAATCCAGACCCGCTCTTTTAAGTTCACGGCTTTCAAGGGAAAACCCCAGAGGTTCTATAAGATGAAGAAAGGCGCCGGCACCCAGACAGGTACGCCCGATATTGCCGGTATTCCAGTGTACTTCCGGCTCAACCAGAACAACATGGCGTTCAACAGTATTATTCGTGATATTTTGAAGATAGTTAGTCATTTATGCTGTTGTTTGCCGCAGTATGGGCAGTATTTGAAATCCTTATATAAATCTTTGCCGCAATGATGACACTTAGCATCTTTTCGGTCTGCCGGGTGACCATATTCTTCTTTGAATTCATGTACCGTTTTTTCACACCGGTCACACATGATAAACGGTTCACCCTTTTTGATCCTTAAAACCGGAATAAAAAAAAGATATAAATAGTGATCCACCCGTTTGAAATAGGCCCTTACCAGACCACATACCGGGCAAATTCTTGGGTTAGTGTCAAGAGTTTTTATTTTAGGAGAAACACCGGCAATTAAAAACATATGATATTTAATGGCTCCTTGCTAAAAGAACATTTCAGAATTTTTAAAATTTACTGAATTCATGGGTCTTTACTAATATGGATGAACCTGTCAAATTCATCCCAGAAAATCGACCGGACGGCATCTGTTTCCTTGAGAATTTCGTGACGCGCGCCGGTAATTTCGGCGAAGCGGCAATTGGGCAGCAAAGAGCAGATGGTCTTC
>JBARSG010000316.1:0-3833 GCA_049644625.1 Desulfobacterales bacterium
AGATATTTTAAGGGCGATTTATATATTCCTTGATCGATTTCACCACATATTCGATCTGCTCCGGTTTCAACTCAGGGAACATTGGGAGAGAAAGCAGACGATCGGCGATATTTTCGGTAACCGGGAAAGCCCCCTTTTTGTATCCCAAACGACCGTATGCTTTCTGAAGATGCAAGGGCAACGGATAATGAAGACCGGTTGCAATACCTTTTGAATCCAAGAATTTCTGAAGCTCATCCCGGTCATTCACAAGGATAACGTAAAGATGATAGACTGAGTCTGCGAATTCAGCTTCTGTCAATAACGTAACGGATGAAATTTCAGATAAAAGTTCATTATAATAGGCAGCATTTTTACGACGCGCTCTATTCCACTGGTTAAGCCGCTTCAGTTTGATGCGCAAAACCCCGGCCTGTATGGCATCAAGACGGCCGTTATAGCCTTCCAGGTCGTGAAAGTATTTCTTTCGCTGACCATGATCTCTAATCATGCGTATCTTTTGAGCGATGCCTTCATCCTGAGTGATGATCGCACCACCTTCTCCAAATGCACCCAAATTCTTGCCCGGATAAAAGCTAAAACACCCGATAACGCCCATTGACCCGATTTTCCTGTTTCTGTAGGCAGCACCGTGAGCTTGACAGGCATCTTCTATAACCGCGATATCGTTCTTTTGTGCAATTTCCAGAATCGGATCCATATCCGCAGGCTGGCCATACAGATGGACCGGAATAACGGCTTTGGTATTTTCCGTTATTTTATCTTCAATTTTTGATATATCCATATTGCAGGTATCCGGGTAAACGTCGACAAAAACGGGTTCTGCGCCAACCTGAGAAATCGCTTCGGTAGTGGCAATAAAGGTGTTGGGTACGGTTATTACTTCATCACCACGCCCCACCCCCATTGTCAAAAGTGCAAAACGAAGTGCATCAGTACCGGAATTAACGCCAACGCAATAGCCGCTGTTGCAATATTCTGCGAACTCCGCCTCAAAACAGGACACCTGCTCACCACCAACAAATGATCCATTAGCCATGGCCTCGGTGATCATGGGCATAACTTCATGTTTTATTTGCTTGTACTGAATTTTCAGGTTAAGGAAGGGTACATTCATCTTCCTATCCCCATATATTTGAATCCAAGACCTTTCAACTCTTTTGGATTATAGATGTTTCTGCCATCGACGATTATGGGATTTTTCAAAAGGATCTTTACCGCCCTCATATCAAGGTTTCTGAATTCATTCCATTCGGTAGCTACCACCAATGCATCACAATCGCGGATTGTTTCGTATGGATTTTCAAAGAACTTAACATCGTTTAAAACATTCTTTGCGTTTTCAATTGCAACCGGATCACAGGCATGAATTCTTGCACCCATATTCTGTAGTTCTTCTATAATTTTTATTGAAGGCGCTTCTCTTATATCGTCTGTTTTCGGCTTAAACGAAATGCCCCAAACAGCTATGGTGCTATCTTTAATCTCTAATACTGATTTCAGCTTTTTGATTATAATACTTTTCTGTTTTTCATTTATCCTGTTTATAGCTTCAAACAGATCAGCATCACAATTATGTTGTTTAAATGTGGCAATAAGAGCCTTGATATCCTTTGGAAAGCAGCTGCCTCCGTAACCAATGCCTGCCTGCAAAAACCGGGACCCGATCCTGTCATCGAACCCCATACCTTTTGCAACCTCTTTGATATCTGCGCCTGTTTTTTCACAAAGATAAGAAAGCTGGTTCATAAAGCTGATACGATTCGCCAGCATTGCATTGCTTGCATATTTAATAATCTCCGCGCTTTTAATGTCTGTGATCATTATCGGCCTGTCTGTTCTTGCTCTTGACCGGTATAAGGAAGTCATAATTTCTTCTGCTTTTTTGCTGACCGTCCCGATGATAATCCTGTCCGGATTTTCAAAATCTTTTACAGCAGCCCCTTCCCGAAGGAATTCAGGATTGGAAACAACATCAAACTCGATCTTTTTCTGCTGGTTTTCCTTTATTATCTTTTCCACAAGATCAGCGGTTCCCACAGGTACTGTGCTTTTGTTAACAACAATTTTGTAATCATCCATATACCGGCCTATGGCTTTTGCAACTTCCTTAACCGCCGTTAGATCAGCTTCCTGATGCTCATTGGCCGGCGTGTTAACGCAGATAAATATTATTTCGGATTCCTGTACCGCTTTTACGGCATCTGTAGTAAACTCTAATCTTTTTGTTTTAAGATTTCTTTTGTATATCTCTTCCAGACCGGGTTCATATATCGGCATTACCCCATCTACCAGCAGATCTATCTTTGCCTTATCAACATCGAAGCAGATTACGTCGTTACCAAGGTTTGCAAACCCGGTTCCGTTTACCAGTCCGACATACCCTGTTCCTGCGATTGTTAGTTTCATTTAGGCTCCTTCAAAAAATTTTTAGACAGGATCTACAGGATTCTCAGGATTTAGTTATAAAAACACAATGAAGAAGCGACATGAATGTTCGGCGACAATACCATTGGTTTCGATAACTTTATTTTCCCGCTGAAAGCGGGATTGCTATTTCTCGGTTTCGTCCGGAAACCGAGAAAGCAATAGATCCAATCAATCTTGTTAATCCTGTCAAATATAAAAATTACAATTCAGCCGAACCCATAAAATCTTATGACAATCCTTTATTTAAATAACCTTTTGAGACCTTTCATTATAATTCCCTACAATATCCAATTACCAAGTATTTGCAAAGCTGCTATTCATAACCATAGTATTCTTTGAACCAGGTAATAAAACGTCTGATACCGGTCTCAATGGGAGTGCTGGGTTTAAAACCCACATCTTTAATCAAATCATCAATATCAGCATATGTTGCGATTACGTCTCCCGGCTGAAGGTCAAGAAATTCTTTTTTTGCATCACAACCAAGTACTTTTTCAATTATTGCTATAAAATCCATCAGTTCAACCGGATTATTGTTTCCGATGTTGTAAATTTTATATCTGGCATATGATGTTCCGGGATCCGGGTCATCCCCGCTCCAGGCTGGATTCTGCTCAGGAAGCCTGCCCATCACCCTCACAACCCCTTCTATGATATCGTCGATATAGGTAAAATCCCGTTGCATTTTGCCGTGATTGAATACCTTGATAGGGTTTTGTTCCAGAATGGCCCTGGTAAATAGAAACAGGGCCATGTCAGGACGTCCCCAGGGGCCGTAAACCGTAAAAAACCTGAGCCCCGTACAGGCAATCCCGAACAGATGGCTGTATGTATGGGCCATAAGTTCATTTGTTTTTTTTGAAGCCGCATACAGGGACACGGGATGATCAACATTGTGGTGAACGGAAAAAGGCATCTTTGTGTTGGCACCGTAAACAGAGCTGGAAGAAGCAAAAACCAGATGCCTGATATGGCCGTGCCTGCAACATTCAAGGAGATTAACAAAACCGACAATGTTCGCATCCACATAGGCCCGGGGATTTTCTAATGAATACCTGACACCGGCCTGGGCGGCAAGGTTTACCACAACATCAAATTGGTTCGTTTTAAAAATATTCTCCAAACTCTCTTTGTCAAAAATGTCTGTTTTAACAAAAGAAAATCTCTCAAAAGGGGTCAGTCTTTCAAGACGGGCTGCTTTAAGACTGACATCATAATATGGATTCAGATTATCTACACCCATAACCGTGCAGCCGTCTTTTAAAAGGCGCTTAGAGAGGTGATATCCGATAAAACCGGCGGCGCCGGTGACCAGGACGTTGTTAAATTTAAATTTCATTTCTTAATTCGTGTTTATTTGCGTTCATCCGTGGTTTTATTTAACCGCAGATGGACACAAATAA
>JBARSG010000317.1:0-2065 GCA_049644625.1 Desulfobacterales bacterium
TGGGGTTGGAAGAGATCGGCGTGGAAACCGATTCTCGAACCGGCCATGTGTTGGTGGATGAAGCATATCGAACCAACATTCCTTCCATCTATGCTATCGGTGATCTCATCCCGGGACCTATGCTGGCTCATAAAGCCTCGGCAGAAGGAATTGCCGCTGCTGAGTGTATCGCCGGCCTCCCCGGTGAGGTAAATTATGATGCCATTCCGGCGGTAGTTTATACCTGGCCCGAGGTTGCCAATGTCGGTCTCACCGAGGAACAGGTAAAAGAACGCAATATCCCTTATTGTATCGGTACCTATCCCTTTTCAGGGGCCGGGCGGGCCCGGTGCATGGGGGAAAAGGACGGCTTTGTCAAGATCATCGCCCATTCTAAAACCGATAGAATTTTGGGCGTACATATCATCGGACCGCGCGCCGCGGACATGATCGCTGAATGTGTCTTGGCTATTGAATTTGGTGCAAGTTCCGAAGACATTGCCCGGACAGTCCATGGCCATCCCACCTTTGCCGAAGCTTTGCAGGAAGCGGCCATGGCGGTACGCAAGTGTTCCATTTATACGTCTTGAAATTGAGACCTTTGAAAAAAGAGCTTTTACTTGTTCCGTTACACCCTGTTGTCCATCTCCCTTTGAAGAACCCCCAAATTCGGCAAAGGGAAACTGCTGTTAGTTTAAATCTGCAAAGTTAGCCATAGCGACGGTTCACGAAACAAGGAGAATATCATGGCCAATTATGATTATGATATCGGAGTGATCGGCGGCGGTGCCGCCGGACTAACAGTTACATCCGGTGCTGCCCAACTGGGAGCCAAAACACTGCTGCTTGAAAAAGAAAAAGAGCTTGGCGGTGACTGCCTGCACTTTGGATGCGTCCCCAGTAAAACGTTGATCAAAACGGCTCATGTTTATCACCAGATGAAAAATGCCAAAGCCTTCGGTCTACCCCATGTTGAGGTGCCTCCGGTAGACTTTGGGTACGTGTCAAAAAGAATTAAATCGGTGATAAGCATCATTCAAAAGCATGATTCTGAGGAAAGATTCTGCAATCTTGGAGCCAAAGTAGAATTTGGAGACCCAAGATTTGCAGATGAACACACCATCCGGCTGAACGGAAAAGCTTTATCAGCCAAGTACTGGGTCATTGCAACAGGTTCCTCTCCGGCATCTCCTCCCATTGAAGGACTGGATAAAACCCCTTATATCACCAACAAGGAAATCTTTTACCTTAATCATCTGCCTGAGTCTATGATCATTTTAGGCGGCGGTCCCATAGGAACAGAAATGGGACAGGCCTTTAACCGTCTGGGAACAAAGGTTTATATTGTGGATCGTGGCGAACAGATTCTGGGAAAAGAGGACAAAGACATGGCCGATGGGATTATGAACGTCATGCGCTCTGAAGGTGTGGTCTTCCATTTAAATTCTTCCATTGAAGCTACAAAAGATCTGGGCAGCCAAAAACAAGTGGTTATAAAAAATGCTGAGGGCAAAACGATCCGTCTGAAAGCTGAAATCATCCTTGTCGCCATGGGCAGATCCGCCAATGTCGAAGAACTGGGGCTCGAAGATATTGGTGTTAAATTTGATAAAAGAGGCATCAAGGTAGATAAAAGGTTAAGGACAAATCACAAACACATTTATGCAGCCGGAGATGTCAACGGTGGCTTCCAGTTTACCCATGCAGCCGGCTACGAAGGGGGCATTGTAATCAGCAACGCAATTTTTCATCTTCCCCGGAAAACCGATTATACTTTTCTGCCATGGTGTACCTACTCAGATCCCGAACTGGCAAGCATCGGGATGAATGAAAAAACAGCCCAATCTGCCGGAATAGACTATTCGGTCTGGATAGAAGAGTTTAAGGACAATGATCGCAGTCTGGCGGAGGGTGAAAAAGTCGGCAGGATTAAAATGATCCTAAATGAGAAAGAAAAGCCGGTGGGTGTTCAGATTTTAGGCCTCCGAGCGGGAGACCTGATCAGTGAATGGGTGGCAACGTTAAATGGGAAGGTAAAACTTTCCACTCTGGCTTCTGCTGTGCATCCCTATCCCACAATCGGTGA
>JBARSG010000318.1:0-2441 GCA_049644625.1 Desulfobacterales bacterium
CTGAAGCCCTGCATTATCCCGAGGCGGTTCAAACACAATTTCCTTCGGGGCATCTTCTCGCACAGACTGTTTATATGCCGGTCCGCACGCCTGCGGCATCCTTAGCACAACCTTCAGCGGTACCTGAAGTATCCCGCTTGGCAACTGCTGAGCCGCGCGTTCAGACCCCCAAGCCAAGTTCGATACCGGCTCGCGCATCTGCAGCACCTTCGGTACAACCTCTACCGGTAACTGAAGAACCGGGTTCCGAACCCGCCGGGCCAAGCTTTCAGACATCCAAGCCTATTGAAAAAGCTGAATTTCACAAGCTCTCAGAGCCTTACCTGAGGGTGCAAAGCTGTGATCTGGAAGCTGACGGTAAAGGTGAACTGGCTTTTTTGAGTCAGGAAGCGGTTGTGATTTATGGCTTTCAAAACGATCAGCTTGTCCGGAAACTGAGCCACCGGTTTGATAAAGACAGCTATTTCCCGCTCCAACTCCACGCCGTGGATATTGACGGCAGTAAGGGAGACGAACTGTTGGTCACCCTTTCCGAGCAGTCCCAAAGCCTGGACAAAAAGGATAACCGGCTCTGTTCCATGATCCTGACACTTAAAAACGGCGCCTTTCAAACGCTCGTGAAAAACTGGCCTTATTATCTGAGGGTGATTCGGGATCGACACGGCCAAGCCGTTGCCCTGACCCAGTCCCGGGGTGACTATGAACAATACGCCGGCCCTATCTACCTGTTGAGGTGGAACTCAGCCGACAAGAAGGTTGAAGTGGGAGGGCCCTATAGACCTGCGCGTGGGATTTACGCTATCTATCAGTTTAATCTGGTGCCTGAAGATCCGCAACGGGTGATGATCCTTGAGCCCAACAATAATCTCAACGGCTATTTTGCTCCGGAGGAAACCCTGGAAGCCACGGGTATCCGGAATTACGGCGACTTTCACGAACTGGCCTACCCTATCAAACTCGAGAAGGCCGAAATCATCGGCGGGTTTGACACCAAAACTTCCCGGGAAGTTTATGCGCCCCGACGTTTTGAGCTAAGACCCGGATTTGACGGGCAGAGCTTCATTATTTACAAAGAACGGACCGGCAGCGGTGGGATATTGAAAAGCACCGTCAAAAAAGTCTGGCGCGGTTCCCAGGGCGTGGATCAGGTGGTCGGCGTGAAATGGGCGGGACAACAGATCGTTGAGACCTGGCAGTCCAAAGAGCTTTCGAAAAACATCCTGGATTTCACTTTCACTCAAGACTCTGACCGAATTCTGGTCCTTTATGAGGAAGAAAAGGGCTGCGCGCTGGAAGCCTTGCACTAAGGGCTCACTTTTAAAAATAAACTTAAAACGGTCATAATTTGAGACTTCTAAATCTTGAATATGATCACAGTAATTCGGGTTGGAGTACTGGAGTCTTGGACGTTTTTTTGCTGATTCGTCTTTCCAGTACTCCGATACTCCATCACTCCAATACTCCAGTATCTTATATGTTGACATTCCCCGAATTGCCACGGGTATTTCAATAACCAACTGTCTCAAGTTACACCCCCACCATCCCTCAATAAATTTCAATAGTTACAGTATGTTGCAGAATTTCATAGACGTTTAATTAGAATTGCTGATACCGGGAAAGTCGGATTTATCATTGACAAAGGTATATCATGCGACTATTCTATAATGTTTTTTTATAAATGCTTATAACATTACACAAGCAGAGGAGGGAAAAATCATGAAAAAATGGTCTATTGGTTTAATGGCTATGGCTTTGATCATCTTCTGTTTTCGTAGTCCGGCATTGGCCGAAGATACGAAACCTATCAACCTTTCACTGTTTAATCCTGTCCAGATCTTTGATGCTGACACCTCCATCAAAGGGTTCCGTTTGAACCTGATCTATGGTGTTAACCAGGATATGACGGGTCTTGACATCGGTCTCGGCAACCATGCCAAAGGCAACATGAGCGGGGTCCAGATAGGTTTGGCAAATATTGTGGAAAGCGATTTCAAAGGATGGCAAACCAGCCTGGCAAACGTGGTCTATGGCTCCGGCGTCGGTCTCCAGGTCGGAGTCTATAATTATGGAGAATCATTTCGCGGAATGCAGGTGGCTGCCGTCAATCATACGAAAAAGTTCAGCGGTCTGGCCATCGGTGCGGTCAACTATACGGAGGTTCTTAATGGTCTCCAGATCGGCGTGCTCAATTTCAACTGGCGCGGAGAACCCCTTAAGTTCTTTCCTATTTTTAATTTCTCTTTCTAGATTCTCCTCTGAGAAAAAGGGCTGAATCCGCCATATTTGGGATGCAGAGTTACGGTAATCCATGAGTCTGTTGATTAATGAGGATTTTCGTTCAAGATCAAGGCATGCGAAAAAAATAACCACAGGCATATATTTGATATTCCGAGGATTATTTTTTGAGCATAACACAGAGATTGTGCGAAAAGACCATTAAT
>JBARSG010000319.1:0-1695 GCA_049644625.1 Desulfobacterales bacterium
GCCGAAAACTCTCCAGGAATATGGTCATAAAGACCGAGAAGGTTATGATGCTAAAGTGCGTATTGCTTGATGCTAACATAAATTCTCGTATCTCAGGTTGACCTTTTTATGTGATCATGGCAGATAACACAGATCCAGGTCAGCAATTATTTCTTCTGCCCTGATCTTTAATAACCTTTCATTGTCTTATTGAAAGAGGTTGCGATTACAAAACGAAAGCTTGATAAAAACTCCTTTGAGGCATAGTATTGACTATGGCAAGAATTGTAAAATTTCATTCTGACCCTATTAGTCAATAGGCCTTTCTCAATTCGCGCTTTTTCGCCACCAAGCCCAACCCCGGATTGGATTCGGCCTGAAAGACCGTTTTTTAAGGCTATATGATGACCAACAGGTATTGAGACTCAATCCAAGATAGGCGCAACTCTTTGGGAGGATCGTTTATGAACCAACCAAAGAGCTCACAATCCCTGCAAGTGATCAATGCTCGCAAACCTATCCAGTTTCCAGTCGCTATTGGAGACGGAAAATTCATTGATGCTGGTATGAAATATGGGAAAGGATCGCTGTTGAGCCAGTGGAACCTTCAATGACTTTCTAAAAAAGCTGTCCAAAACACCGCCGTGAACCACCAGGAGGATTCGCGATCCCACATGACGAGAAACCAGTTCAGCGCCGCAGGAAATACAGCGCTCATGTCGCTGTCTTTTGCTTTCTCCTCCAGGGATGACGTAGTCAATGTTTCCGCTGGAAAAATTTCGATACTCTTCCGGGTATCTCGATATGGATTCCTGAATGGTTAATCCTTGCAATACGCCCAGGTTTCTATCTCTTAATCTGGGCTCAAGTGTGATTTTTAAATTAAGATGATCGGCTATGATTTCAGCGGTTCCCTTGGCCCGCCCAAGATCGCTGCTGTACAGGGCTTCAAATCTGAACGTTTCCAGGGCAAACGCAGTAGCTTTCGCCTGCCTTTTCCCAAGATCGGTCAGATCACTGTCGAGATGGCCATGTGATCGTTCTTCCGCATTCCAAATCGCTTCTCCATGCCGCACGGCGAGCAATCTTGTTAAAGTGGAATCATTCATTTCTGATAAACCTTATCATATTCATCACATGATTTGAGTTTCCCGCCATGTTTAAAAATCGTTAATTAACTCGAATTTGTACAATGCTCATGATTTTTAAGCATATCGTCATAAATGATTATTTAAAGCTCTCGTGAAGTTATAGTTGAGGCTTTCAGTAGAAATCATTTTAAAAACCGAGGTTTAATAATCCTTTTTGTAGATTTTGTCAAGGCAAATGAAAATGGTATTCTTCTGGAAAAGCATAGGAGTCAGGCCTACACTTTTGATAAAATTACCTCATTTTTGTAGAAACAATCAGATCATGTGCATATTCTGGTGATCGCCAACAGTGATTCCGACGGAACACAAAGCGTGGATTGACGTTAAAAGTCCACGCTTTTTTATTTGGAAGGCTAACCAATATATTGGGGTGATGGTATCTGGTGTGAAACCTGTGGTATCTCCAACGAAGCCATAACGAATCCCGATTGCATGTACCTGCTATCGATCAAAGCTTATAAGTTGCTTAAATATCTGAGATATTCATTTGATATTTGAATGGTCGGGGAGAATCATCAATGATCCTCCCCATCGTTTTTAAGTGTACAAATTCTCCATCCATCTC
>JBARSG010000320.1:0-2210 GCA_049644625.1 Desulfobacterales bacterium
CCATCGGGCCGGATAAACCGTCTTGGAGTTCGGGCTATTCCAAGTATCCGTAACGGTCACTTCAATATCATGCCTGGATAGATGTTTTGTCTTCCCGTTGGAACGGATATATGTGCCGCTGGAAGCAGGATTAAACGTGCTGTCTTTATATCGCAAAAGATAGATCATGATTTCCGTGTTATCGGATAGCTGAAGGCCGAACCAGTCCCATCCCACGAGCCCGGGTTCCAACGGCGCAGTGCTGAATTCATGATCCATCCAAGACAGGCCGTTGACGACAAATGTTTTTCCAGCGAGTGTCACCTGTCCTTTGGTCTCAAGCCGGGTCAATGAATAGTAGCAGCTGGCTCTTTCGGGCGATGAACCTTTTTGGCTGTATCCTTTCTTTCCATGAAACGCGGCCGGTTTAACAGGTGTTAAATCGAGATCAAAAGAGAATGGGTCGGAAATCACCTTAAGTTGATGAACTTTTAGACCGATTCGGGTGGACCATTTTTTGAGAAAGATACGAATCGTATCATTATCCCGGTATTCACCGGCGATCCCCAGCACTCCTCCTGTTAATACACGTTTTATTTCTTTCAACGATGTTTTCACGTCATCCAGACATAGACAATGTAGGAGGTTGAACGATATAACCGTATGGAAAATATTTGCTTTGAATGGCAACTCAAGTGCATCTGCGTGCAAAAAGAACATGTTTTCAGATAGATTTCCCTTTAGTTTCTCAAGTCGAGATTTGCCTTTTCGCAACAATTTTAGTGACTGATCCAGAAATACAACAGGTCGATTAGAACAATTTGCATAAACTTCTGCCGTAAATGCCAAGGAGCCGCATGCCAGATCCAAGGCCCAACCGTCAGACGACGAAGCGAGGGTATCTTCACATAAGGTGGCATAATCTTTTATGAAGTACCCCCACATTAGCCGGTTATAAAATCGATTGCAGGCGACCACGTCGTAAATCGTAGCCACTCCCATGCTGTCATAAGCCCCCGGTGAATCTCCAATTGAATAGACGGAATAAATATCCGGTTCGACGAGATTTAGGCTTACATCTTCGGAAATTATTTCCAACATTATATAAGGGTCAGACATTTTATTTATTCTCCATATACAAGTTAGGGGCTACGACCCAATTGGAATGGTGGATTATTTTTCTCTGTACTTCCTGCAAAAGTTTTCGGTGATCTCCCAAAGGTCCGGCGTCAAAAATTCCTTTACCTTTGTTTGGATATGGGACGGAACTGCGCCATAGAACGCCTCGGCAATGCCTCCGGTTATGCATGCGAGGGTGTCGCTGTCACCTCCTAAAGAGACGGCATTGCGTATCGCGTCCTCGTATGACCGGGAGTCAAGGAAAGCGATGATTGCTTCCGGCACCGTTCCTTGGCAAGAGACATCGAATGTATAGGTCGGTCGGATGTCATCTATTTTGCGGTCCAAATCGTAGCCGAACCGTTGTCTTATCTGCTTTCGAATTTCCTCTTTGTCTTGCACTGTGCGTGCGAGAAAGACTGCAAGAGCAGTGGCTTGTGCTCCTTTGATTCCTTTCGGATGGTTGTGTGATATCTCGGCTGTCTTTTTCGCTTGGTGAAGAACCTCTTTTTCTGTGGAAAATGCGAAACCTACGGGGCTGACACGCATTGCGGAACCATTTCCCCAGCTGTTGTAGGGTTGCGGATCATGAGTATGGAGCCACTGAATAAATAAACCTCCATATCCAGCACCGGGATAACGCCGGCCAATCTCCCGTGTCGACTCTAAATATGAACGACCGGTAAGAATCGAATCAGCAACGGCAACCGTCAGGACGCTGTCGTCCGTGAACCTGCAGCGGGGGTCGAAGAAAGGAAAGTTTTTCGTTTTGATGGGGCAGTGCTCATAAACCGAGCCAATGATATCTCCGGCGATAGATCCAATCATGTTTTTTTCTCTTCAGTCGAACGGTGAAGTCACCGGCAGCAAGGGGAAAAGGCATCCGTTAAAGCCAGATTTAATAAAAAATATGCTTGAAAAAAGACGCCTGCCCTTGCTGTCAAGTAAACTGACGGGTTCGCTTTTGAATTATTTTAGATACCTTTCAACAAAATTCCGTGGATTTAAAACATCAATATCTTGATATCCTGACAATCTTAATAACTGCTTATCCCCGCTGATAATTATTCTGCAGTTGCCTGCGATTGCATATTCAATGAATTTATTGTCGT
>JBARSG010000321.1:0-4474 GCA_049644625.1 Desulfobacterales bacterium
ATTAAAAAGCGTGGCTTGCAGTTAAAAGTCCACGCTTTCTTATTTGTATGGTTATACAAGATATTGGGGTGATTGTATCTGGTGTGAAACCTTTGATACCTCCAACATATATTGCGATTTGGTGAACCTTTGGTCACTGCAATGTATGGCAATGCGCTTAATTTTTGTGATATCATATGGTTGTCTCTTAATAGGATTTCACGGTAAAGGCTCTAAATTATATTTACGGACCACAATATATAGTATATGCTCATTTCGCTGATTTTTTATAGCGCTGATTGATGTCTGCCTTACATCTTAAATCCAGACCATCCCGCCAGCGTTTACGATTTAGGTTCGAAATCATCTCGCAACAGGAGCTTGTGGTTGCTGTTTAAATTCTGCAAGGTTTGTTTCTGGTGTTGGCTTTAACAATATAAAATAATAGTAGCAGTCTTCTAACCCCTATCCAGCATTCCCCAATAACAATACCTCCACGTCTTTTCCCTTCCTATGGAACCTATTGGATTGGATCAATAGGGTTGGGAGGCTATTCTCATGAGCTTTTTACAGGAGGGTTAGAACACTTTTACTATTCTATCTATACAATTTTATTATACTAAATGAATATCAGTTTGACTTGACAGTCCTAATCGTAATAAAATACTTGTGAACTTTTCATTTATATTGAACGAGGACAATTATGGGAACATTTGAAAGCCGACTCGAAAAAACCCATGCTTTAAGCACTGCCATACGGACAAATCGTGATAATCTGGTCGATGTCGCGGTGCAGGACACCGGTTTTACCTGCCGCGAATGCAATGTGGAAGTGGATGGAATTCTTCACGACCTGCAGGGGTTCGAAACCATGATCCAGACTTTTGCTTTACGACAGCCGGTTTGTGAATCCGGCCAAGCGGTTGCTCTGGTATTGCCATACAACGGCAGTGCCTGGTTGAATACCGCAATTATTTCGATATACATGGTGGGAAATCCGGTGCGGGTAAAATTTGCTTCACGAGGGTCTGGTATCGCCCGCCTTTCGGAATCTCTTTATCGGCCCATCTTCGGAGATACCATCCGTTTTGATTATTCCGACGGCAGAAAATTCCTCCAAAAAGCTATGACCGACCCAGCAACACCAGCCATCTGTTTGTTTGGTTCCGACGACTATGCGGGTCAGTATCTGGACGTAATTAAAGCGCAGGGCAAGAAATTCATCTTTGAAGGGCCGGGAAAAGACCCTTTCATTGTTCTGCCTGGCGCTGACCTGGAAGATGCTGCCCGGGAGCTTGCCTACTGTAAATACATTTATGCCGGACAGACCTGCACTGCCCCGGAGCGTGTGTATGTGCACCAGTCCATTCATGATGATTTTTTAGAACTGTTTCTCGACTTCAGCCGGGCCGTGAAAGTTGGTGATCCTTCAGACCCAACAACAGAGATGGGGCCAATAGCCAGTACCAAAGCCGTGAATGCCATTAAGGCACAATTAAATGATGCTATCCAACGGGGCGCACAGATTGCCCTTGGAGGGCGAATCGAAGGAAACCTGGTTTATCCTACGGTGGTCATCAACGCCGGCCACGATATGCTGGGCATGCAGGAAGAGACCTTTGGGCCTGTGTCGTTTATTAGTGCTTTCAATGATACTGAAGAAGTGCTTCACTTGGCTCGGGATAGCCGTTATGGTTTGAGAGTTTCAGTTTACGGAGATGAAACCGCCGCAAACTTCGCAGAAAAGCTGACAGGTGAACCCTATTGCCACCGGGTGACTGAAATAACTTATGGACGTTTCGGCACGGCGGGCGTGAATCAACCCCAGTCAGAAATTTGGATAGACGCCTTTGTGTCGAAACCTGTGGGAGGTTATGGCCTTTCGGGCTGGATTTGGGAAACGGTTGAAAATGAATTCATCATCAAACAAGGCCCCAAGCTGTTGAGCTTGGAAACATCTTACCCCAAAGAATAAAGAATCCACATCCAAGGAAATGGCTTTAATAGTAGTAATATGAGTAGATTTATGGGATAAGCTATAAGAGTATAATACTACCGATGCCGGTGAAGGATACTTTCCGGCCATTGAGACCCTGCATAAGAAAAACATTACAATTTTCTTCTAACGATATCACAACTCTAAATCAAACTTTGGATGCAGGAGAAATCGCAAGCTCTGAGCTAATGATTTCAAATCGAAATCGCTGAAACATGAAGGTGCTTTGTGTTACATATAGAGAGGCAGAAGTAATTAACTGATTTTAACAAAAATGTAATTCCTATATAGAGGATCTTTAAATTTTAACAGTGAAGGAAGCACATTAAAACTATCAAATAATATTTTATAATCAGATTTATTGTTGTATTCATTAAATAGAACTTCACTGCCATGGGTTCCTTCAGGAGATACTAATATCAAATCACCCTTATAAATTTTTTCTGATTTTAAACATAAATGATCGTCCCAATCCCAGCATTTACCATCCGGATAAATAGTCGTATCTTTATTATATAATTTAATATGATTATCACCTAACTCATTAGAATTATATTTCAAAACATTTACTTTATAATAAGAAAGGTAGTGAGCAATTCCTACAGAGGAATACCAAGAAGGAAAAAAAGTGTGTAAATTTATACTACCATTCTTATTGACGTAATCTTTTAAAAACAACACCGTTTTTTTCCAGGAAATACTTTTTTGCTTAGTAAGCAACAACCAATTAAAATTTGTATTAACAAAAACGAAAACCATAAGTAAAATTAATACAACGAAAAAAGCTTTTAATTTTATTTTATCAAGATAAACAAGAAAATAAAAAATATATAAGACAGAAATGAAATCAGCAGGGGAGTAATAAGATAAATTTTTGTTAAGTAACCCAAGAAATATGTAACTCAAGTAATATAAAAGGTTTCCAAAAGCCAAACTGTCCCAAAAAAGATTAAATCTATCTCTATGTTTGATCAAATAAATCGCTCTGAAAATAAAAAAAACGATAAAAGAAATAAAAATTAAGTCAGTGAAAGCAATCTCTAAAAGAGATAAAAAATCTTTTTTGTGAGTATGAACATATCCTGCACTATAAATCCAGGGCCTTATAAAATAGAGATAAGAAAAATTATACATGAAAGAACAGAAAGTAAGACCAAACTCCAAGGGATATCTTTTAACAATAGACAGTGGTTTTATGAAAAAATCTTTTAAGGAAAATTCTTTGTTAAAATAAAAATACAAGAGCCTGACAAAAGAAAAACCCAAAAATATAGAGAACGCAACTTCTTTAAAATATAAAGAAACGTTGGCAACAAATAAAGCATACCATAAATAATTAGATCGATGGGTCTCAAAAAATCGCTTGGAAAAGAAAACAAATGCGGCCAAAAGGAAAATAATATCTCTATCAGGATAAATAAGAGAATATTGCATATGAAAAATGTTGGGAATGAGCAGAATAAAGGTAATCAAAAAAAATCGTTGCCAAACTTTAAAAATATCAAATAGGTTATATAAAATAAAAACTAAAATAAGCGTCTGACAAAAAACAATCGCATGCAACATGTACGCTTTATCAAAGATAGGAATAAGAAGGTTAAAATAAAAATTTCCCAACGGGAAAAATCTTCCTTCCCCAATCCAAATATTGGGTGCCCAAATATCACCCTCAAAAATAACATAAAATTGAATCAATTCATCATAATTGTCAGCAAACTCTGAGTAAATTACATTTAAAAAAGCATATCCAACTAAAAAAAGACAAAATAAGACAAAAGATGAATATGAAAGTCTAAACTGATCAAAGAAAGGATATTTGATTAACGTGTTAAAATAAGATGTATCATAAGCATATAATTCTATAGCTTCTTCTTTGACTAAATATTTATAAAAGAAATAAAGCAGAACAGATAAAACTATAAAATATTGATAAAAAATATTGGACAGAATAAATTTTAAAAAAATTAAGATTTGCATTTATCCCTCCAACTAGAAGGGTCTCTTATATATTTCGTTTTTACGAAGAAGATACGGTGAAAGGTTTATAAGCGAATTAAATGTTGTATTATAGTATGAATCGTACTTGAATATCAATAGTGAAGATCGATCTTATTCTTGCGGTTTCAGTCCGTTCATCAGCAACTCAATCCCAAGGATCACCTGCTTAAAGGAACGATCATACGGCAAGTTCCCGAACCGCATGCTGTGCCTTGGCAACGGCCATTCCATACCCGTGCACCGAGGCGGCGTGCCGTGGCAATTGCCTGAAGGCCGGCCACACCCGCACCGATGACAAATACTCTTGCCGATGCAATGGTTCCCGATGGGGTCATCATCATGGGCAATATCTTTTGGAGACGTTCAGCGGCCAGAATCACGGCCACATATCCCGCCAGACTTGCCTAAAATCTAAACCCAATGGTGAAATGAAAACTCCCGGCACTTTCATTGGCTTTTCTATCCAGTTTGTGCCCGTAATAAACCCCCATGGGACCGATG
>JBARSG010000322.1:0-1994 GCA_049644625.1 Desulfobacterales bacterium
AAAATAAACAGATTGAAATCATTTTGGTAAAATCCAGAGAAAGTTTTTACGAGATTTTAAAAAGGATTAAGCCTTTAACCTAACGCTAACGTTGAAAAAGTCGAGGATACCGAAAAAAAGTGTGAGAGCTCAGAGGTTCACATCACAAATCTGAACCGTGAACAGTTACACAAATTTTTCATGAGAGATGCAGGCGAGGTTGCAATATTTTTCTATGGGCTCAAAATCCCTGTCATTATGCAGGAGCGGTATATGGTTTTCAATGGCAACAGATGCAATCATACAGTCCATAGATTTTCGTATCGTGATACCCTTTCGGCGCAGTGTCCTAAAAATCTCAGCAGATTGTAAAAAAATCGCTCAATTTAATAATTATTGCAATATGTACCTGGAAGCTTTATGATTTAATGAATAAATTCATTAATCGGAGGTGAGTAAAATGCCCAGTACATTGAGAGAAATGGACAGGGTTGAATTTGTCAACTTAAAACGTTTAGCTTATGTTTTAAAAGGACTCAGCGCAGCAGAAATTGAGACTCTGGAGATCCTATTGGATGAGGATTCATCCAAAACAATAACCCAATCTCTTAAAGAATTGAATGCAGGAAAAGGAATATCAATTGAAAATTGGTAAAAAATATCAAATTTTCATGGCTCCTTCTGCTCACAGGAGATACAAGAAGTTTGATCCACCTTTACAGAAAAAAATTAAACAAGAAGCAAAGAAGCTGGCAGAAGATCCTTACACTTATGATGAATTGAAAGGCCCTTTAAAAGGTATTAGGTCTTATCATTTCAATTATCGCAAAATGCATTACAGAATAGCCTACCGCATTTTAGAAGAAAATAAACAGATTGAAATCATTTTGGTAAAATCCAGAGAAAGTTTTTACGAGATTTTAAAAAGGATTAAGCCTTTAACCTAACGCTAACGTTGAAAAAGTCGAGGATACCGCCCCGGTGAAATAGGCTTCGCATTTCACAGGGCAGGCAGGTCCAAGGCATAAGTTTTTCATGAGAGATGCAGGCAAACATTCTCCATTTGCTTTTATTCTGACAACCGTATTGCCTCCTCAATTGCCATTATTGCGGAAGGTTCTTCAGAGGAGATGACATTGTTGCTTAAATGTTTATGATGGGGAAAACTTTCGAGATCTGGGAAATGAGGGGTGTTATCATATCGAAAGACCAGATTATTTTGGCTGTCCTGAAAATGATAACGATAGTTAAGTCGTTTAAATTGATCGGCTTCCACAATAGCCGCTTCATTTAACTCGAACAGATACCCAGATTTGAAACGAACACGAATCCGCAAATTTATACGATTGAAAGCAAGAATTTCTTCTTCATAACGCTCGATATATGCGTCATCTATTTCTCTGACTACAGCTTCTATGCTATCAAGATAGCGAGATAGTATATCATGCAACATTTCGAATTTGACTTTCAATTTCAAATCTTATTGCAACATAATGTTGATAATCATTCGACCACTCAACGAAATCTGCAGAATCTTCCAACTGTCCTTTCCTAAATTTATCGAAGAATTCTTCTGATTCCAGGTGGTATCGATCTTCAAAAATACTTAGACGTTTTAAGACAGCTACCAGAGCATCTAAAGATGAAATATATTGGTTTCTTTGTTTTCTCATAACTTCTCCTATAAAAACTGCAGATCCAAATAAAATGATTTTAAACGAATTGTATTGTTGGATAACCTGCTCAAAACTATACTGAATCAGTAAAGCTATTTTGTTATGTTCCATAAGATACCATAGCTCTTAGAAAATAGCAATGCGAGGTTCAGAGGTTCTGGGTTCTGAGGTTCACATCACAAATCTGAACCGTGAACAGTTACACAAGTTTTTCATGAGAGATGCAGGTAAGGTTGCAATATTTTTCTATGGGCTCAAAATCCCTGTCATTATGCAGGAGCGGTATATGGTTTTCAATGGCAACAGATGCAATCATACAGTCCATAGATTTTCGTATCG
>JBARSG010000323.1:0-3932 GCA_049644625.1 Desulfobacterales bacterium
GTATTATTCATCCATAGCTTTATTTGTATTATGATGCCCAACGCGTTGGCTAAGGGGAGCACGTTTTATAGCGCTTCCCTCTCCAGCCAGATGTTATCCGGTGACTTTTTGCCTTGACATACTCGGAAAACATGTGTATAAATACACACCATGGATAGCCGAACAATTATCAAGATTCTCAAACAAAATGGTTGGCGCGAAGTGGCAAAAGTCGGCTCCCATTCTCAGTTTCGGCATCCAACCAAAAAGGGGCGTGTTACCGTTCCACACCCTAAAAAGGACATACCGATTGGCACCCTGAAAAGTATCGAGCGCCAGTCGGGAATCAGATTTAGTTGAGGTGTAACCATGGCAAACTATATTGCAATCGTACATAAAGACCCCAAGAGCGACTTCGGCGTGTCGTTTCCAGACTTTCCGGGCTGTATCACGGCCGGTAGAAACATCGACGACGCAAGGGACATGGCCCAAGAAGCTCTCACCCTTCATATTCAGGGCATGTTTGAAGACGGAGAGCAACTGCCAGCCCCTTCAAAGCTCGAAGAAATTATGGCTGATCCCGATTTCGCTGATGCGGCGGCCTATTTGGTCGTTGAGGTCCCTGATGCCAAGCCCCGAACCGTCAGGGTCAATATTACTGTTCCCGAAATGACTCTTAAACAAATTGATGCCGCAGCTAAAAAGCGCGGTATGTCAAGGTCTTCATTTCTTGTTCACGCTGCTCAAAACGCCATCCAGCCTGGCCAATCGGAAGCATCTGTTTAATCCTATCCTTACGGATAACGCCCGGCTTCAGCGTGCACCGTTAGACGTCCGCTGAAAGCCGATGTTCGCTGTTCCTTTTCTTTCATTCCATGTTTCCGGATAGTAGGACTTCAACAAATTCCAAAACCTTTCACGAACTTCGGATATTCCATCATGGTAATCTTCGAAAAAGCCAACTTCATTCCATTCTGGAGGGTAGCAATAGCGTTCACCATCTTCACCATACTGACATATCCAAAAATCTGGTTCTTGTGGATCAACGATCCTAAAGCAATCCGGGTCATAAAGAACAGGATCATTACCATATGGTTTCGATTCCGGATCTGTAAGCATTCTATATGTGTCCGCTTCAATTCCGAGCACCTCATATATACGGTCAATCGTGAGGGCTAACCTATACCCCTCGGAATCTTTAAGCTTTATAGGTGATACTTTCATAGTTTCAACAGCGAACGTTGATGCATTTTCTTTTGTTAAGTTTTATCGTTTTTTCGCAATATTTTCTGCTATCGATGGAAAGACTCGATTGAATAAGAGCACCATTTTAGATTTCCCCGGTCGGATCTCATAATTATCCTTTCCTACATTATCCAAGACCTCTTTGGCCAAAACTTCGGGAGATATCTTACTCATATCATCTTCACGTCCTTTAGTCATATCGGTATCTACCAGTGGAGTGAGAATCTCAAATACTTTAACGGACGTTCTCTCCATCTGATATCGTAAGGATTTCGAAAAAGCATGTAATGCAGCCTTTGTTGCACAATACACAGGAGCGCTTTTCTTAGGTACAATGCCTAAAAAAGAAGAGACATTTATGATTGCTGCTTCCGGGGCTTTCATCAAGACTGGCAAGAAAATTTTCGTTAAATGGACGATTGCTCTGAAGTTAATGTCAATTTCTTCATCTATTTTCACACTTGCATTTTCTTCAGAAAGGAAATCATACCTGTATTGAATTCCAGCATTATTCACAAGGATGTTAAGGCCGCTAAATTCACTATTTATCTTTTCCAAAGCTTGCTGGACACTGTCATTATCTGAAACATCACAACGAATTGTATGAATCGGGGGGTATTGTTTTTTAACAGATTCCAGTTTTTCTGCATTACGGCCGCAAACAATCACCGTATTTTGGGAATTCAGAAATGCTTTGGCAAGAGCAAGACCTATTCCTGAACCACCCCCAGTAATAAAAACGGTGTTTTGGCTTAAGTTCATATCTCCCCCCTATTTTTATTAATGCCCTCCTAAGCCACCGAACGAGGGGCATCGGTGGGAGCATGGTCCTAGCGATCCACGAAAATGCCCTGGTTGGACCGCGCCCCAACTGTTGCTAAGTGGCATCTATAATTCAGGGCATACCGACCTATCAGAACAAGAACGGCACAAACATCCTCGTTTGTTTCATGTACTCTTGATACTTATCACCAAAGTATTCAATATTTTCGTTCTCTTCTTTTTTGGCAGTGATGATCAGGAGTATGGTGGTTATCGAAGCGAGCACTAATCCGATCCAGCTAACTTTCTTCAATAGTATCCCCCACCCTAGAAATAACAATGAACTATAAAACGGATGCCGAATGTATTGATACAAACCAGTTGTTACTAATTCCGTTGTTTTCTCAATTCCCACCAAGCTTGCGTCGCTACGACCCTGATCTAATTTGCCTTTCTTCCGAAACATTTGGACACCCTGATAGATAAACACGAGAGAAAGGATCAAAAATAGCAAGAAACAATTTGCCTGAGACCGAATGGAAAGACAAACCGGTTATTCATATTCATTAAAAATAAGATCAGGATTGTTTCCCAAGCAAAAAACCGATAGAAACCATGGTATTGAACATTTTTTAAAGATGTTCGCGAAACCCATACAATGCCGATGGTTGCTAACACAAATGTGATTACTTTGTATTCTACCGGCAAATTTATTTCCTCCTTTCACTTTTGTTATCCCATGAACATCTTATTGCAACCCAACGCCAATGATGAGCAGGGCCGAATAGATGGCGTAAAAATTCAAATTAAAAAGACGCTTAGATCAATAGTGACAGATCCCAAATTGCCACGTTTTTAGGCATCTGCTCAATAATTATTTTAGGTCATTTTTAAAATCTTATCAATATATCAATACCCGTCCCCTATTTCACTGGAGACAATTAAGAGTTTTTCGGACAGGCTCTGAAACGGGGATCATTTGGATCCTGTTTGGATGTTCACCGAGAATTGCTAGCCGACAAAACGCGCAATCTAAAAAAAGGATACCTCCGCGGTACCCAACGTTCCGAAATCGGCAACGATGTGGTCGCCTGGTTCTGCAAGATAGATATCCGTGCAGACCCCGGTGCTGACCAGATCGCCTGCCTTTAATGCCTTGCCCTGTTCACACAGGGTATTGGCCAGCCAAACCAGGGAGTTCAAGGGGTGGCCCAGAACCGCAGCGCCTGAGCCGCTGAGTTTCCCCACACCGTTGACCCTGAGACGGACCTCGTGGGAAACAAGGTCGATGTGGCGCCACGCCTCCGTGGCCTTTCCCCGGACCCAACCGCTGTTGCACCCGTTGTCCGAAATGAGGGAAGGGAGGGGCACCTCCGTCCAGACGGTATACCGGGTGTCCACGAGTTCGATGGACGGTAGGATCGCCGCCACCGCGTCGGCAACGGATTCCCTGTTGTAGGGGGCACCCTCTCGGGGCAGATCCCCGGCCAGTTGAAACGAAAATTCCGCTTCGATGAGCCGCATGGAAAAATCCTGAGCGTTGACCCGGGCTGGGCTTTGATACACAAAGGGCGAGAGGAGCCGTCCGTAAAAGGGGGTATCAGTGCCCAGGAGCTCCTGGGCAAGCTTGTTGGTGCAGGCCACCTTGTATCCAACCGCACTGCCGCCGTTTTTTTTAAGCAGCCGGTCCACCACCCCTTCCTGTACTGCGTATCCCGAGGCAAGATTGTCCGGCCGAAAGGTTTCAGGGATCTGGGGTTCCTGGCGAAGCGCAAACCGGAGATCCGCGATAAAATCGGCGGCTTTTGAAATCTGGTCCATAAGCTCTCCTTGAAGGATCAAAAGACGAATGGTCGGAATGTGAATGTAATGTGAATGGGGACATCCGTCTGAATGCTGTTGTTATGCAATTTCAGCGAATTATTGATTAATGCTCAGCACGAGAA
>JBARSG010000324.1:0-11420 GCA_049644625.1 Desulfobacterales bacterium
GGGGGTGGATCAATTTCCCCCTTTTTTTTGGGTTTTTGGAATTCAACAAATTCCGGAAATTGTTTGAGGAATTTAACATTGATTTTTTGAGGGTTTTGAACCAATACTTTTTTCCCTCGCGCTGTTATGCAGAAGTAGCCCCTTCGGGTAGACTCCAGCAGCCCCGCCTTTTTCATATACGTGCGGGCCCAACCAACCCGGTTGTCAAAAGTTGCCTGTGAACCGCTCGGCAACAATTCTTTTCTTTCTTCATCGGAGAGGCTAAATTTATGAGCAAGGAAATCAATTGTCTCACGCAAAGAATGCTCTTGACCATCACCGGTAAATTTTAAAAGAGGAAGCATGATTGTTTGATAATCTGGAATAGCCATTAGGAAGTCCTCCCAAGTTTTATTGGATCTAATTTTCTGACAATTGCCATGATAGTTCTCCTAAGGTTTCAGCCTTTCAACAACTTCTCCGAGTTTCACACAGAAAGTTATTTACTTATTTATGGACGTCCCGGAAGTCCCTCCACTGTTTTTTGCGGATTAATTTATGTTAATTTGCGTTCATTCGTGGTGGCTTATTTTAAAATTAAATCAGGAGAGATAAGAATCGTTCGACGCTTATTATCCAGGTGATGCCGGGATGTTTCTGAAGAACATCTCTTTTGTCGACCACCTGTATGCCAATTGGGTTTGAATCAGGAAACCATTTTTCCCTGTCTTTTAAAGGTCTTGTTAACGCCATATCGCCCTTTTTTACCTCAACAGCCAATATCGGCTTGTTGTCACGTGCAATAACAAAGTCAATCTCTTTCTTGTCCAGTGTTCTTACATAATGGAGACGATAATCACCGTATCCCATATCAGTCATAACTTTACATGTTCGGTACATATAGGTTGCCACCATGTTTTCCAGACGGGCCGAACCTTCCGGCGCATAATACCAGTCTATAAAGTACCATTTCTTTCCTTTTCTAAGTCCTCTTGGGATTTTTTTAACCCATGGAGAAACAGGAAATACAAGGAACAACCTTTTCAATTGTTCCAGCCAGCTTTTTATTGTGGTATGAGCCACTTCCAGCTCACCGGCCAGGTTAGCCATTGAAAGCGGCGCCATAATTCTGGGTGAAAGGAGCAAAATAAGATTTTCAATTTTATCCAATTCTATTACCCGGCTGACATCCCTGAGATCCTCTCTGATTAGCAGGCTAAAATAATCCTGATGCCATTTCCGGCAAAACCTTTCATTTTGCCGTAGAAAGGGTTCAGGGAATGGTCCATACTGCATAAGGGCATTATATGCATCTTTTATATCCGATGAGACGGGTAGTACAGCCTGATTTTTAAAGGCTTCTGCAGACAGAATCGGATCCATTATCCTTAAAAAACATTTTTCAAATGGCTTTCCAATTATTTCACCAATGCTTAGAGGCATCATATGAAAAAGATTATATCTTCCTACAAGCGAGTCTCCTGATCGGCGAAATAAATCAAGTCGGGCGCTTCCGGTTACCAGAAATCTAAACTCATCGCAAAAAATGTCATATGCCCCTTTGAGTATATCGCGCCATTTATTGCGTTTATGAATTTCATCAAAAACAATCCACGGATCTTTATGGTTTAACATCCTGGCCGGCGATTCAAAGAAGCGGCTGTCAGCAAGGTATGCCTGTCGAACGGCAATATCATCCCAATTGAAATATAGGCTCCGGCATCCCTGTAGATTTAACCAGTGCTTTGCCAACCTGGTTTTTCCAACCTGTCGCGGCCCGGCAAGAAAGACCATGTGCCGACCGGTTAGGGTTTGGTCAAAAATATAAGTTTCAATATATTTTTTTATATAATAATTTGTTGGCATAGACTCATATTATCGCGATAAAATGAGGGAGTCAAATCATTTATCATTGAATATTCATTATTGAAAGTTGGATATTTCATATCTGGCAGACGTTCACAGGTTCAAATAAGTAACCCAAAGATCCTCATTAATTTTCATGCAAGATTCAGGTAGAAGACTCAACCCTAAAGTACTTATCCACACCCAAACTGATGGAAAATTATAAACTTATGTACGAAATTTCGGGTTCGGGACGTTCTGCGGATAATACATGGCTAATGCACTTTCTGTACGAACGTCCTTTATTACAATTTATGATATATCGTAAATTAGTCGCGTCCAGATTACGATGATGCCCAAATTGGCCGGTAAAATTCAAAAAAAATACCGGCACTTTTTCGTTGCTTTTCATGAAATGTTCGGGTTAGCGATGTCTTTTTAAGTCCGCAGGCGGGAAAAGGTTTTGAGGTATCGGACAAGAGACATTCAATCTCCCGGCTCTTAAGTTGCTTGCTGTATTTTTTATTTCTTTAATCAAGGATCAAGGTTTGACATTTTTTACCCTACAAGTTCTGAATGATCTTTGTGACCGGACCACTTGGGCAGATCATCGTTTATATCCATAACCCGCAGACCATAAAAGATATGGCACGTTGGTTTGAATTTCTTTGGAACTTTTGATACACCCCCGAAATTAAAAAGTGATGGAAACGCAAGCCACATTCTACGTCCTTCATCGGCAATGAGGGTGCCACACAACGCACAGCTGACTTTGCAAGGAAGAATTCTCTCGTGTTTATTGAGTTCACTGTTGTAAAAGTTCAGGTGATCTATGCCTTTCGTAATTCTGACGTCATGTTTGTGAAATATAGCTGCCCATTGCATAGGGGCTCCATGCAGTTTTTGACATGCCAAACAATGACATATTTTTGCATCTACAGGATCCGAGCACACTTCATACTGTACCGCATCGCAGTAGCAACTTGCACGATATTTGGCTGTAAAATTAACATCTGTAATCGACGCATAGTTTGATCCAAATTCTTTTTTCATGATAATCAATCCGGTTCTTCTCCAATTTAGTTGGAGAAGAGGGTCCAAGGATTCAGAGTTTCTTAATTTTGTTTACGTTCAATGGAGGTCATATCCTATTTAATCTAAGTAAGTTCTATGTCTGCCCCCGATACCTGATTATTTCAATATTTGCTTCACCCGCCCAACTTCACCACTTTCTAAACGGACTTTAATGCCATGAGGGTGAGTCGGCGATTTTGTCAGAATTTCTTTCACGATACCTTCCGTTAATTTTCCGGATCGCTGGTCTTTCTTTAATACGATCCGAACATGAAGACCAGGAGATATTTTTACATGATTTGCATCATTCATGGCGTTACTTTTATCACCATCAAAGGTTCAATCCCATCAGGAGCATTAATATGTTAAGTATGTCACGCATTTCCCACTTATCTATTGAATGCTCTTGGTTGTTATGTCGATGACTGTCACCTCCGGTGGCGACAAAAATCGTACCGGCGGCCCCCAGGTCCCTGAACCCCTGCTGACATAGAGCAGCGCATTGCCATTGACCTTTGATAGGCCGGTGTGCATCCGGTAGAAGAGCTTTGTAACCAGATTAAAGGGAAAGATCTGTCCTTTGTGGGTGTGACCTGAAAGCTGGAGGTCAAACATTCCAAGCGATTCACTGTTGATTACCGGCTGGTGCTTCAAAAAGAGAGTGAATTTTTCCCTGGGCATTTTTTCCAGCAGTGCCTTTTCAGAGGCTGCAAGGTCTGGGCTATAACGTTTCCTGGCAGGGTCGTCTACACCCGCAACATTGAGAAGATTGGATACGGTTATTCCTTCTCCTCTGAGCATGGTAAAGCCCGCTTTTTCGGTAAATGCCAGGGCACGATCAATGCCTGCATAAAATTCGTGATTACCGGTAATCGCAAATTTCCCATACTTTGTGGGTATGTTCTGAAACATATCTGTGAGCATCTCCAAATCATCCATCTGGCCATCCACGAGATCACCCGTTGATACAAGAAGGTCCGGGCGGGCATTCTTGACCTGCCGAAGAATCCGCTTAAGTCGGGATTTCCCGACAATTAGGCCGAGGTGGACATCGGATATCTGCACAACTCGAAATCGCCCGATTTCTTCGGGCATTTTGTTTGTTTTCACGGTCACGTGTTCTGTCCGGATATGAAGCGCCTCGAAATAGCCATAGATCACTACGGCAAAAGAGAATAAAATGGCGAGTGTACAGAAATTTCTGAGGGAAAGCATAAAATCCGCGAGAGGTCTCTGGGTCAACATCCTCGCCAGAAAATGGAGCAGCCTATAAATGTCAAAGAAAAAGGAAGCTGAGATAAAGATAAAAAGAAGCCCCATCCATGTGAACCCGATGTAGGCCAAACCGCGTGCTAAAGCTTCATGCCCGTGGCGTTCAGAAATGCGTACGACAATGGGTGCAACCACCATCAGGATCATGAATATCGCAAGGATTAAATATGCAGGGAGCTCCAGGGCAAAACCTCTCTTCAGTTTCAAAAAAGCATACAGGTGTACGCCGCCGTAAATGCTGAAGTATATGAGTAGAAACAGAGTCATTCAGTGTCTATCCAGTGATAACGTTTCGGTTTGTATATGATGACGAATACAAAATACAGCAAAATACTCCTCAACACAGCAGGCGCGGTTAAAGGGGTGATCCCGAAGGCTGAAAATTTTTGAAAATTTAACAATGTCGATAATTAATATTTAAGATGCGACCCCCATGTCGTTTTATTGTTTTCCAGGAAATGGGTAAGAAACAGGATGGGGCTGGAGCCAAAATCGGAACGGTATACGGCTACACTTTCAAGCAGAACATGGTGTGTGTATCTCTAATGCCGCCAATGACTCTTATCTTGTCATATGTCACAGAAAGCATACTGGCGTCATCAGGAGTCTGTATCTCTGCCACGATATCAAAACGCCCGGCAGCCAAATAGACATTTTCCACGCCTTCGATTTTCTTGATTTGACCAGCGATCTCACGGTCGACACCCGGATTTGCCGTAATTAGAACAATTGCCTTTGCCATGATATAACCTCCTTTCAAAGTAAATAACTCATTGTTACCAGATCGTTAACGGTCACTATGCTGCTGAATAAGCTTCAGAGGAAGTTTTCGGTGCAGTTATGGAAAATCCTATACTCGATCAAGAATCAGATTAGAGAATAATTAGATCGTAAGAATCAGCTTTCAATTCAAGTGGATAGATACACCAATGTGTTTGTATGGTCAAGAAAAATAATGGATTAGAGATTTTTTGATATGTTGTTTGGGATGAAAAAATTATAGTTACTTCTGGTATCTAAAGAGGGTTCAATAAAGTTCTCGGAAATTAATCCTTGAGCGATCAGATCCATAATAGAAAGAAGCAGAAGGGGTTTGTGAGGAGCCTGTGGATGGTGAGTGCAGACCAGCGTTTGCGGTTTTTATCTGTCCGAAGGCGTGAAAAGCTTTTGAGGTATTTATCCAGCACAATGAAAACTCCTGGTTTTAAAATGCTGCCTGTTGTTTTTCTTTAATCAATTATCAAGGCTTTTTCAAGCCTCAATAATTAATAATTTAGATGCGACCCTGATGTTTTTATAGCAGAAGCAAAATAATCCAGTTTGGCATGATGTAAATCTCCTCTACAGATTTCAACTTTCACCGGCAATCCCAATTACACAAACGGGCAAATAGATACTTATATTTTGAGGGGCGTTCCGCTTTTCACAGTTCATCAATTTCATCGTAGGTTGAGGTTGTAGCTAAATCTCGATTTGGGCAACAGCCCGTCAAGATTTGACACCAGACTTAACTCGTAGCCCGGATATTTCATGGGGAAATGGGATCTGCTTCTGCCCCATGAAAAAAGTGGATTTCGAGACGTTAAATTATCAGCTTGCGACAACAGGAGGTGATGATATGAAAAGAACCATCCTAATTTTGTTACAGAAGTCCGTGCGTGAAACCTTCCGTTCTGCCCGATGTTGTAATCTCGATGTAATCCAATTTCCTCTGCAACTCAGCAATAGTGGCTGCGCCGCCGTAAGTCAGCCCTGAGCGCAATCCGCCAATGATGTCAGTGATAATCTTATCTTCGTCTTCACGGTAGGGGATTTCAACTGAAACGCCTTCCGAGGTTTTCCATTCGGCAATGTCGCCATAGTATTCTTCTTGAACTTCGCTGCAGGCCATTCCCCGATATGTTTTAACCGTTACTTCTTTTCCATTTTCATCTTTCTTGCGAATCACGGGGCCGGGGGTCGGCCGGGTTCCGGCCAGCATTCTCCCCAGCATGACGAAATCTGCTCCGAAAGCCAGCGCTTTGACGATGTCTCCCGGATACCGGATTCCGCCATCGGCTACTATTGATCGATCCACCCGTGAGCAATTTTTTATTGCCGTAAGATTGGGTACGCCGAAACCGGTCTTAATCCTTGTCGTGCAGATGGAACCTCCGCCGATACCGACTTTTACGATATCGGCTCCGCAGGAAGCAAGATGATCGGCACCGGCGTAAGTCGCCACATTTCCGGCCATAATGCAGGCTTCATCACCGAGCATCATGCGAATATTTTTGAGGGTTCGTCCCACATATTTAGCATGGGCATGTGCGACATCGATACAAAATAAACCCGCACCGGCGTCTCGCAAAGCTTCGGCCCGTTTCAGGTCTTTGGCCCCGCAGCCCACCGACACAAACACCGGATGCCTGCAATCCTTAAACATACGCACATTATTTTCTATCGTCATATAACGATGCAAAACTCCTATGCCGCCCTTTGCTCCAATATAATTGGCCATATCCGTTTCAGTGATCGTGTCCATGTTGGCGGTCATCAAGGGTAGTTCAAGAGATAGTTTGTTCTTTTTGCACTTCATGGAAATGTCTACTACTTTTCGGGATTCCCAGTGATTGTAGGACGGCACCAGGAGGATGTCGTCATATGTAAAGGCTTTCATTGCATATCCTCCTCGAAAAAAAAGCTTAAATTGATCGTTATGTTATTATGTTTTGAAAAATTTCCGAACTGTTAATCTGGTTAAGATATGTTTATAACCTGGAATATTAATAATGTCAAAAGGGGGGGGTCGCGTATGTATTTCCAGATTCCTGCTTGTAAAGCATATCCTTCAGCTTCCGTTCGGGCAAACTAATGATGCCCTTCATAAAAAGAAATCTGCCTTTACTCTTGATTTTTTAATCCCAAGTGCGACCTACATCGATGATAAAATGACCATCGGTGAGATCATAAAAATAAATGGGGTCAAACATTGATTAAAGTATTAATTTGACATTTTGCAATTAAGATGTTAGCCGAAGGGGCATGGCTAGACCATGGCGGATTGAATTTGAAGGTGCCCTGTATCACATTCTGTCCCGAGGTAATCAGGGGCAGGATATTTTTCTAAGTGATGCTGATCGTCATCTTTTTCTGGACACCCTTGGCGGGATGGCGGACCGGTACGACATCGACATTTATGCCTATGTCCTGATGGGCAATCATTATCATCTTTTGTTGAAAACCCATCACGCCAATCTGTCAAAAGCCATGCAGTGGTTTGGAACCGCTTATACGCGCCGATTCAATGTGGGCAACAACCGTTTTGGCCATTTATTTCAGGGCCGTTTTAAAAGCTTCATCGTTCAAAATGATGCTTACCTGACTCAGCTTTCCTGCTACATTCATCGAAATCCGCTTCGAGCGGGAATTGTCCTGCGGTTGGCTGATTATCGTTGGAGCAGTTATCCGGTGTATGCCTACAGGAAAAAAGCTCCGAAATGGCTCGAGACGGGTTTGATTTTGTCGCAATACGGCACCAAAGATCCTCATCAGTCGTATCGAAGAAAGGTTCAGAGGTATGCCGGTGAAGAGCGATCTTTGTTTGAGGATTTGCGATACGGGTTATTTTTAGGGACAAATAGTTTTGCCGATGCGCTCAAGGGACGATTTATAAAAACATCTCCTCAGCCTGAACTTACCCAGCAAGTGAAGTTAGCAATGGCCGTTGGTGCTGAAGCTACCCTGACGAAACTAGCAAAAGCAATCGACTGCCGAATTGATCATTTCAGAGAGTCATTGCGCATTTCCAAGGCAGATAAAATGAACCGGGACCTGATGCTTTATCTTCTGTGGCACTCTGGTCTTTATACCAACCAGCAGATTGGAGAGTTGTTCGGACTGTCATACTCGTCTGTAAGCAGGCGGGCAGCACTAACACGCAAGCGCATCCGAGAGGATGTAAATTTAAAGAAGAAAGTTCAACAATTAAGTGACTTAATCAAGCTTTGACCCCATTTCTGTTTTTCTTCACCCTGTGCAACCTTGTCATACTTTCAGAGCTTCTTTTTACATCCAGGACGGTTTTCGATCGTGCTCGGGCCAAGCAAACCTGTTGAATTTTATAGATTAACATACTTTAATCAATGATCAAGGTTTGACCCCTGTCCATTGTTTTTCCTAAATCCTATACTTTTTTAATCAATGATCGAGTTTGACCCCATTCATACAAATTTTAATGGGATACATAGATCATCTTGTCGGTTTCAAATCCCAAGGTTTTTGCCTTATTTATCAATTCGGATTTTAAAGATTCTTCCATGTAGGGTTTTCTTGCCAAAATCCACAAATAGGACTTTTTAGGTCCGCATACCAGTGAATAGGAATAATTTTTTTTATCAAGGTCTATGATATTATAAGCTCCGTAAAAGGGGCCCCAAAAGGATACTTTTAACCTACCAAGATTTGAATCACCGACAAAGTATGCTTTGCCGATCGACTCTTTCCATCTATTTTTTTTGGGATCGAACCCTCGATTGACAACCTTAATGCCGCCATCATCTCTGTAGCTATACTCCGCTGTTACTCTTTCTAAACCTCTTTCAAAAGAGTGATCCAGTCTTGCTATTTCGTACCAAGTGCCTAAATATCTTTCGATATCAAAACCTGTAACAGGTGAAATATTTTCTGGAATGTTTACACAGGCCGATAGGAGGAGCGAAATAAAAAAAAGCAGTTTTTTTATCATAAAATATCTCCTTTTTTAGTGAAGATAGGGTGTGCACATAAGATTATAAGTCCGAAAAATTTACACATAGATCTTACCGATTTTCAAATAGTAATAAAGGAGTTTTATTCTCTTGTTTGGAATATCAAAAGATAGGGAAACGCCGGATTATTATTTGTATCTCTGAATGCATTATGTCTTCCTGAGTTAAACCAGATGGCATATGTTTTTCCCGGTTCGAGCTTTACGGTTGCAATGCATGTTTTTTTATCTTCTAAAAATTTTACTTCGCCGGTAAGATTCGGGAAGGATTCTTTCGATATCATGACCCATGACCACATATCCTTTGTCATCATCTCTTTGCTAAAGGTAACACTGATTTGTTTTATATGAGGATCAACGCTAATTTCTCCTGCCTGGGGGAATGTTTTGATTACAACCGGGGGCATTGATTGAACAGTAATTTCATTTTCTGCTTGAACAATTCCAACACCAATTGCTAACACTACCGATAGCAACATCATCACAACTCGCCGCATAGGGGACCTCCTATAATAATTTTATGCACCTTGAAATCACTCCTTAAAAATCTGGCTTAGCAAAACCTGACATCTCTTACCATCATTAGAGGGTCAACCATCTGAATTTACATCACATATATTTCTTAAAAATTTGCAAAAAAAGGCGGGGCGATTAACCCTGAACCTATAAACGATTACCTGTATTTAATACTGCTTTAATCAAGAATCAAGGTTTAACCCCGGGCCCAAATTCCATGAGCGCCGCGAAGGCTGAGAAGCCGGCGCCGAATGCGAGGAGCATCCCTTTTTGGCCGGGTTGTGGCCGGTTGCTGTCCAGGATCTTCCGCAAGACAAACAGAACGGAAGGTGACGACATGTTGCCATAGTTCTCGAAGACGTTGTAGGAAAACCGCAGGGCCTCATCGGCAAGTTCCAGTTCCTTGGCGACTTGGGCCAGCACGACCGTGCCGCCCGGATGGACCGCCCACCAAGCAATGTCATTCCGGAAGAGGCCATGTCGGGCCAGAAGCCGAGTCGCCACCTCCGTCGCCGTGTGCGCGCCGATAACCGGTACCCGCTTGGTTAGTTGGTTCCTCAGGCGGCCACCTTCCGTCCGGTAACACAGATCCTCACGGTACTTGGGAAACAGGCCCGTCGCAAAGTCCACCATGCGCGCTAAACCGCCAGGGCGGTTATGCGGCACCAGATCTAGCACGGCGGCTGCGGCACCATCGCTGAAAATGGAATTGCTCACGACCAGTTCCGGCTCATGACTGGGGAAAAATGTGGCCGTGCAGATCTCCACGGCTATGCTGAGAACCGGGCCTTCCCCGTTGCGGGCCAGCATGCCGGCGGCGGCTTCGAGATTCGGAATGGCCCCGCCGCACCCCATCCCCATCAAGTCCTGGAAGCCAATCGAAGTCCTGAGCCTCAAGTCTGCCGCGACATACGAGGAGAGTCCCGGACAGAGGTAGCCGGTGCAGGTATTGACGATCAAACCGGCTATCTCATCGGTTTCCACGCCAGCCTCCGCCAGCGCGCGGCGTGCGGCGGCGACAGCTGTGGTACGACCGAACTTGAGAAAGCGCGCCAGCTGCCGGTCGGGGTCAGTTTCGAGGGCATCCGTCTTGGCATCCATCCCCAGATAACGGCCTTTGATTTTGCCGTCCAGAAGAATGCGGCGATACAGACCCTGTTCGGCCGGTTTCAGGATGAAATTCGTGGTCAAGTATTCGTAGGCCTCCTCCTGCGTTACATAGAGCGGGGGGGTGGCGGTGCCCAGACCTCTGAGGATGATCTTCACGAGTTCTCTCCTGGTTTGAACCGGATGATGGCGGCAATCCGAAACCAGCGGGTCGGCTCCACGGAAACCGTGACGCTGTCGAGTTGCCTCAACAAGGATCTCAGTTCACTGATTTTGAAACCGCGTCGGATGGAGAGCAGGGCGTCATGCCGGACCTCTGCCGGCGTAGCGGCCAACAGCAGTCTTGCCGCCAGATACGCCAGTCGCGAGCGCCGGAGATCGTTAATCAGCACGCTGTTGAGCACGAAACCGTGCAGCCTCCGCAGCAGCGTGAGGATCTGTGCATCGCTGAAATGATGGAAGCACATGGAGGCCACGGCACAATCATACGGTTCGGCTGGTTGGTGGGTGAAGGCGTCCTCCTGAAGCAGTTGCACCGACGGATTACCCGCTTGGGCAAGCTCCCCGCGCGCAATGTCAACCGCGTGGTCGGCCTTTTCCAGGCAGGTGAAGTGCAGAGGGATGCCGCGCGCGCCCGCCCACCGGCTCACCGCCAGCGGGATGTCGCAACTTCCCGAGCCGATGTCGAGGATGCGCAGGGGGGCACCGGCATAGCGCCCCTTCGTTTCGGTGGCCAGAAAACGCCGGACCATCCGGATGCCGCCGAAGCAACCATTGACCGTCTCCATGAACCGGTAACTGGCGGCGGCCAGCGCCGGATCACAGTCTGGCCGGTCCAGAAACTCCGTTGTCGTAGCGCGCGAGTCAAACACCCCAGAAC
>JBARSG010000325.1:0-3547 GCA_049644625.1 Desulfobacterales bacterium
AAGTATAACCCCCCAGACTATTTTAGTGACTATTTTGTTTTTATCCATGGCTTTGATTACCCTGTAAGTGTTCAAAGGTTCACAGGTTAAGGGTTAATACCTAAATTTTGCACGTAATTTAGAAAAAAGCAGATAAACCATCTGGGATTCCTGTTATAATGGGGTTTGACAAAACCATAACCATAAAACAGGAGGTACCCAGATGGTAAAACAACAAAAAAAGAATAGCAGGAAAAAGCGCTCAAGTAAAGGGTTTAGAGCAAATCGCGCTAAGGCCAGTAAAATCAATGCTTCAACGCCATATGAGACCTGTACCGAGCAGCTTAGCCCGTTTGGCGGGCTTTTAGCGGTTATCAAGTTTTTTGATTTGGTCAAGTTTAAAGAGATTTTTGAGAGTGTCTACCATAAACCCAGTCGCAAACCCAAGCTGGGTCATTATCCAATGTTTATAGGCATTTTGATGCTACTCTTTATAGGGTTTAATCGACTTTGGCATTTTACTTATGTGCAGTTGGATGCAATGCTTTGCGGATTTTTTCGATTGACGCGTTTACCGGTGGCCAGCACCTACTGGCGCTATTTGGACAGTTTGGGGATCAATCAGGCCAATTCGTTTATCGAGATAATGAGCATACTCCGGGAGCGGGTTTGGCGTTTATGCGGTTTAAACTATGTGAAGATTCATGTAAATGTCGATACCACTGTTGAAACCATCTATGGGAACCAGCAGGGTGGTCGCAAGGGACATAACACGAAAAACCGGGGCAAAAAGGGATATCGTCCGGTTCTTTGTTTTATAGAAGAAACCCGTGAGTATCTGGTCGGTAAGTTACGCAAAGGTGAAACAATCAGCGGAAAAGAAGCAGCTGTTTTTATCACCCGGATCAAGGCCAATCTACCAGGATGTGTACAAAAGGTTCTGTTTCGTGCAGATGGTGAGTTTTTAAGCTGGGACAGCGTTAATGCTGCTATTGAAGCTGGTTTTGAATTCATTATTGCCAATAGGGGATGCGATCCGCCCTTTGATTCAAAAACATGGTATCGACCATGGAAACGTAAGGATATTGAATATAACAGCTGTATCTATAAGCCGACAGGCTGGGGTGTTGAATGCCGGTTTGTTGCAATGAGAATTCCAAAGGAGAACGCAAAGAAGCCGGGACAGGCCATACAGTGTGTGCTTTTTGAAGACGATCGATATACCTATCGCATATTCTGTACCAGTCTGAACGGTAAACCCCATACCATTATTAATGAATACGATAACCGTGCAGATGTAGAGAATCTGGTTGGAGAAGCCAAGCGCGAAGGACTGGATGCAATCCCTTCAGCCAAATTTAAAAACAACTATGCTTTCTTCCAAATTGTCATGCTGGCCTATAACATCTGGCGATATTTAAAAATAATGGCAAACGATAGCATTGGAAAAGATGAGTCAGATACGAGTAATAATCCTTCTCATGGGTTAAAAGGTATAATGAACAATACAATAAGGATAGCCCGGCTAAAGCTTTTATACATTGCCGCTAAAGTGGTCAATAATTCGAATGTTGACAGGGTAAAATATTCCATCCATGATGCCAGAACGTCGGGGATGTTAAACTTCCTAAAGTTTTTAGACACCGCGCGACAGAAAGCAAGGCCGTGGGAAGATGGAAGCAATTGGCCATATCGTTTCGCTATTCATTAATCCGTGCAAGAATTTTCTTGCACGGAAATAATTAAATGAAAATTTAAGTAATTATCGTGAGTGAAATAAATGAGTTTTTGAGAAAATAAAGTACTTTTGGAAGTATTTGTTGAGCAGTGCAGTAATGTGAATATGATGGTGGCATAAAAAAAATGCCGCACATAGTTCACAAAGACGATTTACGTGCAAAATTCAGGTAGTAAAAAATCCTATTTGGTTCCGGCTTGTCCGGGTTAGGTAATTTCCCGGCTTGTTCGAATAAGGACATTATAATTGCCGGGATATTTATAATGCAAGACTTTTATTTGTTCTTACGGTTGTTGGGTATGTTCAGGTAAATCTTCTCCAAGGAGCGATTTGAGGAAAGCCCCTGGGTTGTCCGCACGAACAAGGCTTTCACCGATCAGAAAATTCCATATTCCCGAATATTTCATTTTTTCAATGTCTTTTCGTGACCGGATTCCGCTGGCAGCTACGGCCACCTGATCGGGTTCAAGAAGAGATTTCATACGAATTGAGATGTGGATATCGGTTTCAAAAGATCGCAAATTGCGGTTGTTTATCCCAATAAGCCCGGCGCCTGCCCGGGTGGCCTTTTCCAGGTCTTTTTCCGAATGGATTTCCACCAGGGCATCCATTTGAAGTTCGTTGCATATGTCAAGATAATCTTTGAGCTGTTTTGGGTCAAGAATGCGAGCAATCAGCAAAAGGGCATCCGCCCCCATCACCGCAGACTCAAAAATCTGGTATGAGGAGATCAGAAAGTCTTTGCGAAGCACCGGAAGGGTTGTGCTTTCCCGGGCGCGTTTCAAGTCATGGATACTGCCCTTAAAATGAGACCGGTCGGTCAAAACGGACAGGGCCGCCGCTCCTCCTCTTTCATATTCCACCGCATATGTAACCGGATTCAGACCCGGACAAATGACCCCCTTAGAAGGGGAGGCCCGTTTGATTTCAGCGATGATATTTGTTCCTGATCGACCCGGTTGCGCAAGTTTTTGAAAAAACGGGCGTCTTTTTTGCGGGATCAGTGCTTTTTCACGGAGCAGACGTTCCGGCAAACGGTGTTTTGCCGCCGCTATTTCCTGTTTTTTATCTTCAACGATTATTTGTAAAAAATCTTTTATCATTGTCTTATATCAATTTAACGTCACGAAATTTCTACAACACCCCATTATTCCAGTATTCCAACATTCCAATTGGGCCTGCCCGCTTGTGCCTTGCAATGGCAGGCGGGGCCAAGCCCCTAAGTTAGCCCGTTGTCCTGTTTTTCTTACAAAATCACAAACCGGCAAATTCTTCAACTTTAAAAGCATTAAAAAAATGGTATCTATGTTCCCGAGAAACGGAAATTCTTATTGATTGATAAACGATGTGTTTGTTCAAAGGAGAAGAGATGCCCACCATTTATCTAAAAAAATCAGCCCTTCGAAGTTACGTTGCCCGATACAGTGAAACGGAACATACTCAGTCGTGTTATACCTGTGTAACCTGCAATTCTGGTGGGTTGATGCGGACGCTCATGGACGAGCTTATGACCTCTGGTTAAACCTGGGGCTTAAGCCTTATCGACTGTTTGAGCTTCGTTATCATGCATCACCATCACATCGAAAAAGCCTTCTGCTTCAAGCCTCATTTCGCAGAACATGGTTTTGACCTTCTCACGATATCGTAAAATAGTTGATAAAAAAATGGTTAAGTCGTCAAAAATAAACCAATAAACGATTCAACCATTCGACAATTTGACCAAGATAAATGCAAGAGAAAATCGGTTTTAGCTAATGAGCAGAACGCATGAAACCATAGACGTTCCCATTGTTTCCCCTTATCCCTGAACCCGGATACCTGATAAGTCTC
>JBARSG010000326.1:0-3359 GCA_049644625.1 Desulfobacterales bacterium
AAACCTAAAAGCATTTGGCAGTATGATCAATATACGCCAAATTTTGATCGGCCTATCCGTTCTGCTTTTAGGAATTTTGGTATATCTCATTGATCGTCCTCCAAATCAGACCTATTTTGTTCACAAAAGTTTTGTAAACATAAGCCTGCACAACACCCTTCCAAATTTATTCGGATTTATTGGCAACAGTTTACCATCATTCATCCATACATTCTCTTTCATTTTGATTACGGCGAGCTTGTTGCACTGCCAAAAAAGAGGTTGCATATTTATCTGTGCATGCTGGTTTCTTGCAGATGTTGTTTTTGAGTTAGGGCAAAAATTCAAGGTATTGTCTTCAACAATGTTCCCAGATTGGTTTTCTGGGATACTCTTTTTGGAGAACAGCAAGAATTATTTTTTGTCAGGAACGTTTGATTTTAATGATCTTACAGCGATTGCCCTTGGTACCATCCTAGCTTATTTCGTTTTGTCAATCACCATCAAAAGGAGGAAATCATAAAACCGAAACAAGCACCTAGGCTTCACAAAATTTTACGATATATTTGTATTTCATGTGTTATTGTATTTGGGTTCATCAGTATCATCGGTACCGGAGGTGGTGGCGGCGGTGACGGTGGCGGTGGTAGTGGTGGATTGACAAATCAATCCGTAGGGGGAATTTGGGAAGGATCTTTTTTTTCTATACCACTTTCACAAAATTTTTCAACAATCGGCATTATTTCTGAAAATGGTGAGGTTCATTTTATTTCCAATGAAGGTGCTCAGTACACCGGAAAAGGTACTGTTTCAGGAAATTCTGTGTCAGGCACATTTAATGCGTTTGCACCTCCCAACTATGTTTTTTTAGATGGATCGACTAATGGTACTTTTAGTATTAATGGTACTATAGTGGAGAGGCAAAGTTTTTATGGCACTTATTCAGGCCTCGGCGACAGTGGGAATTTTAGCCTTACTTACAACAATCTCTATGATCGAGACTCTTCTTTAAGTTTTTTAGAAGGGCAATGGTTTTTAAGTACAATAAACGGTGTAGCTGTTAACATCCTTCTTACTATTCAGAATGATGGAACAGTGACAGGAAATGACCTTGATGGTAACACCTACAACGGAACATTTACAATAATTGACTCTAATTATAATTCGTATAAAGTTAACATGAACATAACCGATATTAATGGGCTAACTCGTACATATAGTGGATTAGTCGCCTTAGGAGATCTAAATGTACAGAATGATATTCTATATTTTGGAGTTACTTACTCCAATATAGCATCAATTGCTGGTACATTTGTAAAACAATAAACGATGATTTCTTGAGTTTAAGAGAATTTTGCCTATGTTAGGCAGGGTCATTTGGCTCTGCCTTTTTATTTGTGAGATAAATATTATCTCGATCCTCGGATACCGATACCTGCTGAGAGTGTCGAAAAACCCTAAATCTGTGTTTTAAAGTTCGTAACTAATTGATTTCATTACATACGAAATTGATAAAATGGCCAAATATGGGCTTTTTCGACAGTTTCGCTATAAAGATGCACATATCATGTCCATAAAATTCGTGCGATATCGTTTTTCAATAGGGGCAAATTTATTTCACAGGATTTGCCCTTTGATTTTTTGTGGATTTTCAGATATATGAAATGAGCTTGAACTGATTTCAGGATGTACTAAGGTAAGATATCCCAAAATTGATTTCGGTTAGAAATCTTCTCACCCCTAAATTCATTTGTCGACATGTCAGATCGTAAGGGCTGTTTTGGGAGTTGATCGATGGAGACCTTTATAAAAATTTTGCCCATTATCGTTGTAGTCCTTGTTGTTTTTCTCGTTAGGGAAGGTTTCTCGTTTTACAAGTATCTGAAGAATTGCCAACTTCATGAAGCAGCCAAGACCGACAAAATCGATAAGGTTCGCAAGCTCCTTAAAGAGGGACGCCCTGTGAACGCCTTGGACTCACGGTTTGGTTTGACGCCGCTGCATTTTGCCGTGCGAAACGGTCGTGTGGAGGTCGCCCAGTTGCTCATTGAAAATGGCGCCAGTCTCACCCAACCATCTGCCCAAGGTATAACACCTCTTGATTGGACTTCAGAGCACCTTGACCCCAACCAGCGCAACGCGCTGTTGCGTTTTGCCGCTGGTGACAAGGATACCGATGATGTTCAGGACCAAAAGCTGCAAATGTAACCTTTCTACGCGCGATCTCGCGAAGATTATTGAGACATTGACTGATTCTTTAGAGGCCACATTCCATTCTCGGATTACATACCCTTGGCAGAAAAAAAATAAGAGATGAGAATTAAAGAAAGGAATGCAAATGAGACATTCACGGCACATATGGATTTAATTGTCGTTGGATTAAGATGAATTAACTTAAACCGGAAATTTCTCTTTAACTTTCTAACTGTAATAGCTATTTCAATACATGACTTTTTAATATTAACATGCAATCATAAACTTCATCAAGATCTCTTCTTTTCATCCATCCCCGCTTTTTTCTTTTAGGGTCTGCCCAAGTCTATTCTTTTGGATCAATACACTAAATTTTTATGTTAAAAAATTTGTTATTGTTGGTTGACATGAATGGTTTTTTATGGTTTCAGAAAACGCTGTTCGAATAGCAAAAGGAAAAAAATCAATTAAATATAAAATATTATTTTGTTTTATAAGGGAGATATACAATGAAGCAAAAATATTTAATTATGAAAAGCTATGAAAAGGACAAGCTGATAGTCAGAGAGTTTGGCGATTTGGATAAACACATGTTTTCGCTTCTCTGTGAGGAGACATACGATAGTAAAATAATAAGGTCTTCGATTAAAGAAGGCAAAACAAATCTTATTTCAATATTAAGAACTCAAAACTTGTTCCCGATAGGTATAGTCGCAGAGAAAATAGCTGAGGCAGTCATAAATATGCATACATCTGAAAATGATCAATCCGTAGAACTTTTTTTTGATGATTTTGATCTTTTGACAACAAAACGGAAAAAACCAAAAATAGTTGATGATCTTGAAGACGAGGCATTTGAATTTGATGATCTGCTTGAAGATGATATAACTGATCCGGGTTTTGAGGAAAACGAAATAAATGATGTTACTTACCCTTTGAAAGATGCAGATGATGATTCAGCACCTCCCGATGATGATAACGATTAATTCGTATTAAACATTCAAGCCTAAAATCTTTACAGATATCACAATGCCTGCTAAATTGTTTGTAGCCTAAATACTGGCACCCATTAAAAGGCCCCTGTCAAGAGAAAACACCCCTCCAACGCAAAAAATGATATCTTTTTTTTGCAGGGTCAGTATCCAGATCGAAAGAAGACCCTTTTTGTTACCTGCTCCCGTGCTTTC
>JBARSG010000327.1:0-13730 GCA_049644625.1 Desulfobacterales bacterium
ACTGATAATAGCTGTATGGTTGTCTTTTTATCCATTATAGATCCCATTTCAGTTAGTTGATTACTTGCTGATGTCTGTATAAAGGGGAAAATAGATCTTAAACTATAATCTTTATTTTTTGTATGTCAAGCAAAAAAAGACTACAATATATTGTGCTTTAACAAAGGATTGTGCATATAAATATGCCAGACTTATAATTTTTTTAAAGCGGTGTTCATACCTTCCTCGATTTTTTTTGCAATAATAATATGTTGTGAAATTCATTGATGTACCAGATTGGTCATATAAGAAGTGCGGGAAGCAATTGCGGTTATACCGGTAACTTTCCTGGCCCGGTCAAAACAGTCTATCTCGTCCTGGGATAATCTTCGCTCTTTCCAGGTATTGGAGTTTTTAGTAAAAATCTGGAGTGCACTGCAGCCATAAGCCTGAGCCTCATAGAGGGCATTGTGCAGACCCTTTGAAATGGAAAAATGGGCACCCAGCAGGCACGAAGTCTTTTTGGTTGAGTATCCGCATTTTCTCATTGGCTGCGGGGTCTTTCTTCAAGATCATAAGGTTTCGAATTTTGAATTTCGGTTATTGTATTTTTTTTGTTATTTGGGATTTGTTATTTGGAAATTCCAATAATTCAAAGATTCTGTGAACGAATACAAAATATTTATAATGTGCAAAAAAGAGTATTGCACGTGATGCTTTTATTAAGGCATGGGCTCAATTTCAACATGAATCGGTTCTATGTGTTGATCAACAGGTACACACTCGCCGGAGTATCTGATCTTGGTCAAGTTCAATTTGAATAAGAATTCCGCTTTCCATTCGCTCCCATCAGGTGATTTTCCGGTGATTACTGTTTTTCTATACCTGTCCCCGCTCCATACCCGCTCCGGGTCTCCAGTGCGGATACATTCACATCCGCTGGAACATCCTGTGGCGGTGCTGATAGTATTTTCTTTAATTATTTGGTCTTTGGCCATTGCTAAAAGCCGGGCATCATCCATACTAACATTTGGAGATGCAATTTCTTGTACTAAATGGGGATTTGATGCTTTCCACTCCACAATTTCGCATCTATTATCACATCTCATAACACCCTCCCAATTTTTAAGTGTTGTAAAAGCCAAATAGATTCTTGATGAAATGTTCGGGCCAAGCCGGTTCGCTTACCCCCCAGCTGAAATGTTGGAATATTGGAACCCTGGAATATTGGGCTTTGGGAAAATGGAAAATTGGGTTATTTTAAAATTCCTCCATTCCAATATTCCATGTCTGAGTTAAAAATGCAAGACTAAAAAAAACTGTTATTTTCAATAAATTGTAAAATTTCCAAGATATTAAATTAGGATGATTTTTTCGTCCCGTGATCCGGAAAACTGCATCCTGGCAGCGTATCCGGTTTCAAAAACGTTTCGATTGAGTCTCCTTATCTTGGCATTTGCTGCGGGGTCCTTCTGTTGAGGCACGTTATTGAGTATTCCCTGTATGGCCGCCTTTTTGGGCAGGGTTATGAATCGATCGTCCTTTCTTATCTTAAGATCCGCCGCGATAACTCCCAGTGAAAACGGACCCTTCACAATCGTCAGAAACTTATGTTTCTTAAAGTCAAAAAATACCAGTCTCAGGTCATGGCCTTGGTCGATGACTTCCTCAAACCTTTTAAGATACTCATCTCGAGTAAGATATCTCGGGCCTTTGCGGCTGGCAGTAACCAAAATCGGCTCATCCACATAGAAATCGGCCACAACAGTGAGCCCTCTGGGAAAGGATTTTTCAAAGTCTCCCGCCGTATAGACGGCTCGCCAGGCCTCGGAAAGATCAAACCCGTTGACATAGTCCACACAATGGGGCACGGAACCCTTGACTTCATGTTCACGGATCATTACATCCACGCAAAGTGGGCCGCCGGCCTGGGCCAGACCCCGGCACTGGTGTATGGCTGCATGAAAACCCGCTTCAATGGCTGCGTCCGCCTGTATGTTCGACAGCGTGAGGTAGCCGGAACCGCCGATGGATGGATTGGTGATGGTTAGCTGTTTTTCTTTAGCCATGCCTTCCTCCTAAGTCTTTTTAAGTTCGGTTATGCTGATTGAAGTCGAAAAGCTTGGACCCTCGAAACTCAGGGCGCCAACCGGGCAGGGAAACTGGATACACGCCCCGCAGCCGAAGCATTTGCCGGGGTCGTTGTCGAGAAGCGCATGGCACCTGAGCCCGATGCCGCAAAGCCGGCACTTGAACCTGGGTAGATCCTTGAGTTTTTCAGGCTCCTCCCGGGCCACGCGCGCTCTTTCTTTGGCAAACTTAAGATCCAGGCACTCATCGGACCTTATAAAATGACCCATCCGGATACCTGAATCCTTGGCATCCTTCCCCATGTCCAGCACGCAGACCCCGTCTGCCACCACCATTATTTTTTCTTTGTTAAGGTACCGTCTGTAAAGCTCCTTGAAGAGTTCGGCGTTGTCATCCACACGGTATGGGTTTACACGGATCACTTCAAAGCCCAAGGCCGATCCTTCTTTGTCAAAGTCCACCTCCAGGGGAATCTGGCCGCCGGTCATCCGGATATTATAGTTGTTGTAGATGACGTTAATGGCACCAAACTTTTTGTTTTTGGCGGCGAACTTTATACCGCTGATGTTAAAATTATAAGCGCCGTCTCCTGATGCGGTCACCACAATCTGTTTCTCGGAGCAGGATTCCTTGATCCCGTCACCGACTATGGCCCCGGTACCCATACAAAAGATTGCATCCACTATGCCGTAAGCGTGGTATCCCTGAAGATTGCCGCATCCTCTGTCCGCCGCATAGATGAGTTCATACCTGTCTTTGCCTTTAAGTTTCAGCTGCCGGTTAAACCGTCGCATGCCCTCACGCACTGACCAGGAAACCTTGGTATCACCGCAACCGGAGCAATTGGAAACCGGTCGCAGGTAGGTTATTTCATCCGCTGCTTTGTGTTTTGGAGCAGGGTTTTGCTTGGAAGCCATGTTGGTACCTCCTTTAACCATTCAAAATATGATCGATATAGGAAAACCGTTCGTATATCCTGGGCTCGTAAGGAATGCCGAGGTCCAAAACTTTTACTTCGAGGTCCCGCCGGTTTACCAGGTCTAAAAGTTGAAGGTATATTACCCGCCCGTAGCCCTCTTCGAACACATAGATTTTTTCGATGGGATGCTTTGAAACCAGATCCTCATAAAGGGCCCCGGGTTGGGGAAATACAAGGTCGCTCTCTATTACCACAACATCCCCGTATTTGTTTAAAAGACGGTCCCTCAGAGCCGGGTCGTCATCCACCAGGCGAAAGTCTTCCCTGAAGGGACCGTTCACTACTATCATGACCTTGGGCTCAGCACCGTATTCAGTCACCCGGTTCCCCAGAAGCTCGAAGTTCTCTATAATCTTTTGTTTGAATAGGGGAATCAGTTTTGAATGAAATTTTTTTTCTCTGGGGCGGATGTGGGGGCCGATGGTGACCAAATGTTTGGGATCCCTTGTGAAGCCTTTGCGCCGATGATTTGCATCCATGTCCAGTTCCACCACCGGGTCAACGGAAACCTCCCGGTAGGAGAGATCATAGTTCATGATCACTGCAAACGGAACACCCAATTCCTCGAAGAGTCGATAGCAGTTCTTGACGGTGGTGTGAGCGGTGCTGGGGGAGTGAAGTTCCAGGGTAGGGATTCTAAAATGAAATCCGAAGAGGACCTTATTGTCCTGCATGGTCTGTGAGGATGTCCCCTGACGGTCATCCCCTGAGGCAATACCCAGGCCTCCGGTATACGGAACAACATTAACCGCAACCCGAAGCGCATCCGCCGCAGTATTTGCGCCCAGGTGCTTAAACGAACACAGCACTCGTGACCCTACGGGAATTCGCTTTCCCTTGTCTTTGGCAAAGACCGTATCGCCATAAACCAGGTCCCATTCTTCTTTGGTAAGGAACTCCCGTTTTTTAAAATCCCCTTTGCAGATTACAGCTCCCAGTGCCAGTGCCGCGGCGTTGTCCTCGTTGGTGGTCGTTCCCCAATGAGCGGCAAGCTGGTAGCCGGTTTGATCCAACATTTCACCCACCCTCATGGTAAAAGGGTTTCCCTTGGGGATATTCCCCGCCAGTTGCTCGAAGCTCCCCTGGAGGTCCGAAATGGGTGCTCCGGGATAACCCGTGGTCACTCGCACACCCGCCTCTAAAGCTCCCCGAGCGATTGCCTGGTTGCCCGACAGCCTCATCCTGCCTAAATCAAAACTTGCAATATTTTCCATTGACTCACCTCTCTAACCGTATAATTTATTTATAAATTCGATTAGTTACCGTAATCTTTATATCACCCTATCAGGCTTTTTTTTCGCATTAAAAAATATATTCAGCAAGAATTGTGCCAAAAAAAATTGTGTGGGTCTAATTATTTGAAATAAAATGATAAAATAGTATTACTATACAGTTTTAATATGGATATGGCTTTTTGGAATAGAGGCAAAAATGTCTCAAAATAGTGGAAACAGAGTATTACTTGTTGATAGTGTAGATAATATTGGTTATGGGACATAAAGAGCCCGATATGGGATTATTAAATCCTGTGCGTTTTTATCTTTCTGAACAGTGTCCTGCGGTTGATGCCCAGAATCGATGCGACCTTGGCTTTGTGCCAATGGTGTTCATGGAGCAATTTTTCGATATATTTTTTCTCGAAACTTTCCTTTGCGGTACATAACTTAAAATTATTGAAATTTTCAAGGATTAATTTTTCTGCGATAATTTCCGGTTTGGCCGGTTTGGATTGTGATATATCCAAAAAGTCGATTTCCTTTAAAGTGATATAGCGGTGTATCGCGTTCTGGAGTTCCCGGACGTTACCCGGCCAATCGTAGCTTTGCAAAGATTTAATTATATTTTCGGGAATTGAGGGGATATTATCATCATCGCAATAGGCATACAAAAAATGATAGAGCAACAGAGGAATATCCTCTTTACGTTCTCTTAATGGCGGAATGGTGATGGGAATGATATGTATTCGATAGTAAAAATCCTCACGCGCTTCACCTTTTTCCACACAATCCTTTAAATTTTTGTTGGTTGCTGAAATAATACGGATATTCGATTTTTTGATTTCCCTGCTTCCTATGGGTGTATATCCGCCACCTTCAATTGCTCGCAACAATTTTACCTGCATGTTAAGGTCAAGCTCGGCCACTTCATCCATAAATAATGTGCCGCCGTCGGCAATATCTAAATAACCGGGTTTATCAATATCCGCTCCGGTAAATGCCCCTTTTTTGTATCCGAAAAATTCACTTTCAATCAGGTTGTCCGGGATGGCGCCGCAATTGACGGTCACAAAATTCTTGCTGCCACGATTACTCAAATCATGAATGGTTTGAGCCACCAACTCTTTACCGGTGCCGGATTCCCCGTAAATAATAACATTGGCATTGGATAGGGCGGCTTTTAAAATAGTTTTATAGACTTCATGCATTTTTTTACTTTTTCCAATAATGCTGCCGAACTGAATAGAACCTTTAAAAGAAGCTCTCAGTCGCAAGTTTTCCTCACGCAGACGGGCCTCGCTGATTCGCAGAGCCTCTTCGTTTAGTTTCCGCTCGGTAATATCCACATGGGTTCCGACAATCCGGGCAGGCGTACCGTTTTTATTCCGGTCAACAATCTTACCTCTTGCCATAATCCATCGCCACCCCCCCTGATTTGTTTTTAAACGGTATTCAATTTCAAATGAACCGGAATTTTTAATAGCATATTCATTAATCTTGTCGATTACTGATTCCTTATCTTCAGGGTGGATCAAGCTTTTCCATGTATCGAAACTCTGTGGCATTTCATAGGGTTTATAGCCGAGCATGGTATAAAAACAGGGATTGAAAAAAGCTTTGTTTGTAACCAGGTCCAAATCCCATAATGCATCGCTAGTTGCCTCCATGGCCAGATCAAGGCGCTTTTTACTCTGTCGAAGAGATTCTTCTGAATTCCGGTAGTTGGTTATATCTTCCCCTGAACAAACAACGTATTCAACATTTCCGTTGTCGTCCAGCTTTGGGGTTTTAATTATCGATAATAATCGTTTTTCTCCTATTCCATTAATAACCCATTCTTCAGTGTAACTCTTTACTTTTTCATCAAACACCTTCACGTTGTTGGCGATAAAAGTCTCAGCTTCCTCTTTACTCAAAATATCGTAAAGAGATTGGTATTCTATGTCTTTTTTTTCTAAGTTTAAAAATTCCGCATGGGCTTTATTAACAGCACCATATGTTTCTGCATTTACTAAATACCAGATTTGAGTCTGTATGTTATCTAAAAGTAATTCCTGCTCTTCTATTTTTTGTTTCAAAGATTGTTCCGCATGCTTTCGGTCAGAAATATCCATAATCATAGCCAGCTTGGAAACAGATCCATCTGAATGGTATATGGGCGTGCTGACCACATAATACCAGTTCTCCTTTGGGGTTAAGACTTCACACCGAACGGTTTCACCTTTAAATATCCGGTCGTTAAGACACCAGGGGCAAATAGAATCACGATTATGTAACGATTTATAACATATTTGCCCGGTCGCGTCATAACCGAGCTGTTTGATATAATGTTCGTTCAGAAATTCAACGCGGTAGTCTTGTGAACATAAATATATCAGCCCATCAAAAGCTTCCACTATTGCTTCCGGTTGCAAGCCTCTCTCATATAATACCGCCTGCCGATCTTTACGCTGTTGATTCATTTTATCTGTTTGGTTAACCCTGGGTGTTATTTTTTTGCAGATTGGTATTTTTGTCATTAGAACATCCCCCAGTTGTTATTTTAAGTAAGGATGCTAAAAAGGATGGTTTTCAGTGAACCGTCGAAGTATATTGTATTATTCCCAATAGGAAGCATCTTTTATTGTATGAGTATTATCACTTAACGGTTATCTTTTGCAAGAATTTTTATGTAATTACGGTTGAATTTGTCTAAACATCCGACATTAGATATTGACAAAATTTTTCTATTCTAATATATTAAAATTTCAAACAGCTTGATCAAGGCGAATGTCAATGGGCCTTCGCACAAGGAAGGCCCTCACGTTTGGCTTGAAAGGAATCCTATCCTTCCTTCTCAGCCTTATCTTCCAAAATAAGGAAGTGTTTTACCCGTTAGAAATCCGGGTAAAAACCGTTCCACTTAATCTGGCCATTATAGTTTCTTTACATCGAGGCTACAAATGTTCCCGGGTATTGTGAGCGTCAGAGCAAGCTTTTTTTAACATATCAGCAATTTTAGAAAATTTATTACATCAATTCTAAAACCGAAAAAATCGATTATATCAGGATTTCTGCAAGATGCAGAAATTGATAAATACAGTGAAGGAGCGCCGATCCATGAGACCAAAAATAGACATATTTACTCTGTTAGATCAACTTCCCTATCGCAGGAAGAAAGAAAAAGAAAAGATAGTTCAACTGGACTGGAAGGCAGAGTGGGAGCGGTTCGATGCCAAAAAACTTTTTGAGTTTGACCTTGCCGCTATTCCTGAAGAAAAATTAAGTGGCATTCGGAAGCGAAAAGAAGTCATTATGGACGGCAACTATGCAGCGCTTTCGATTCTTACCAGGGTTGTAGACGGTCTCTGCGGTTATCCCATTACGCCGTCTACCCCTATTGCCGAAAATTTTGCCAAGGTTGCTTCAGACGGCCAGAAGAATTTGTTTGGTTCTGAACTCATGTATTTTCAACCCAGTGATGAACTTTCCGCCATTGCTGCGGTGGAGGCCATGTCATCCCAGGGGGGGCGTTACGTTGACAACTCTTCTTCCCAGGGATTGGTTTTAAAGACCAAAAACCTCTTTTCAGTGGCCGGCAAACGCTTGCCTGTGGTGATGACAATTATGGCAAGGGAGGTCAACAAAGGGTCTTTAAGTATTCATTGTGGTCACACCGATTTTTACGGGGTTCGCAATACCGGTTGGGCTCAACTGGTTGCCGGGGACAACCAGGAACTCCACGATCTTTTGCCGATAGCCTTTAAGACCGCGGAGCTGCGCCAGGTAATGCTTCCGTGCATGGTAATCGGCGATGGGTTTATCAAATCCCATGCGTTAGAGAACATAAAGGTGCTTTCAGACGATTTTCTCAGGTATTTTGTCGGGCCTCCGAACAGATTATACCAGCCCGATTTTGAGCAAAAGACCTTAACCGGCACCTTTACCGACGTGGATCTTACCATGGAAGGTCAGGTAGCCCAGGATCTTGCTTACCGATTTATTAAAAGAGGACTTATCGCCGCCATGAACATGATGAACAAAATCATGGGGACTAATTTAAAGGCGGTGGAATGCTACCGTACCGAAGATGCAGAAATGGTGGTTGTAATTCTGGGATCGGCAGCCGGTGTTCTCAAAGATATGGTCGATTACTACCGGGATGTGAAGGGGTTGAAGGTGGGAGTGGTTCGCCCCGTACTTTTCAACCCTCCCTGTTTTCAGGAGCTTGCCTACGGCATTCGCAATGCAAAGGTGGTCAGCGTGCTGGAACGATCCGGCATGGCCCACAACCAGCTTCTTTTAACGGACATACAATCCGCACTCCAGGTTTCGCTTCGGGCCGGACGCGAAGGCAGGCCGGAGCATAAAATCTACGGCCGTACCGACATGCCGACCCTTTTGCACGGGGTGTACGGACTGGGGAGCAAGGACTTTAACAAATACAACGCTGCGGCTGTTATAGAGAATATGTGGGCATGTTTTCAGGGAAAGACGCGTGAGTATTTTCTCCGGGACTTTTTTGTCGGAATTGAAGGACCTTATACATTAAAGCCCAAGCCGCTTCCGGACTACAAAGATCGTGAGCTTGGAATGACATTTATCGGTATCGGCGCAGAAGGCGTTAAGACGGCTTTAGAGACCGCGGCCCTTATTTATGCGGAAGGTAGTGACAACGGCAAAAGATACATCCAGTCCGGTGCGCGATACGGTGCTGCCAGGAAGGGGGCGCCGGTTTTTATGAACCTTAGGATCAGCGCCGGTCCGATTCGCAATTCCTCGGAGTTAACCGAGCACGATGTACTTGCATTTTTCAACGACAAGTTTCTCTCCGGAGAGATTTTAAGGGATTATGTGGGAGGGCTGAATGAGAACGGTCTTCTTGTTATAAACAGCACCAGAACAAAAGACGAAATCATCGAATCGTTTCCCTCTGAGATGCGCGAGCTTATTTCAAAGAGAAAGATCAGAATAATTGTCCTGGACGCAACCCGGGCCGCCCTGAAGCACCTCAAACGGAACCTGCCCGGCGCCATGATGCTGGGTCTTATAAACGCTGAGACAAAGATACTATCCGCCGATGAATTCGGAAACAGGTTTCAAAACATACTTGAGCAAAAACTGGGACCCAAAAAGGGTCGAGAGATTGTTGAATCGAACATCGCACTTTTAAATGAAGTAGCAAAACAGGCAACTTCAACACCGGATCAAATGGCCGGTGCATTTGCCGGGGTCTCGGATAGTCAGAAGCCGGTAGCGGCAGTTAAACCCGAAGATTTTGGCAAAGGGTATGGAACTGCCGGTTTGCGCACAAAGCTTTCCCAAAAAGATGAGATGGGTACCATCAAGCCGGTTAACCTGATTAGAGATTATCAGAAGCAGTTTAACGAGGATATGGTCAAACCTATCCTGGAGGGTAAAAATGTTTCCTGGGACCGGTTTTTGCCTGTGGTTCCGGCCGCCACCAGCAGGTTTAGGGACATGAGCTATATCGGGACCCAGATACCGGTGTGGGATGCGAAAAAATGCATTGCCTGCGGCATGTGTGCTGCTTTATGCCCGGATTCAGCGATCTATTCCACCATCACGGACAAGCCCATTCCGGATGATGCGGCAGCCTATTTCAAGGTTTTTAAGAAACCGCCCAGGGGGATTCCCTGGGAGAGATGCGCCATGAACCTCAACGTCATTGATGCCTCCTGCAAGGGGTGCGGGGTGTGCTCCCAGGTTTGTCCGGTGAACGCCTTTACCATGGTGGACAAATCAAAAATAAAAGATACGGATTTTCTGCCCCAAAAATACCAGGATCTTGACAATACGTACGATGCGGCCGGTTATGTGGACCGGATGGCCTTAAACCATCAGGTTCTCTTTGTCTTTTCCAAGCTTTATCCGGGCAAACATACTTTGTGTCCGGGCTGCGGCGAGGGGACCATCAACCTGTTGACCTTTTTTGCATTAGAAAGTTTGCGCAACAGTCCCAAAGGGATCGAGACCTTCTACCAGGGGATCAAGGTTCTATCGGATATAAACCGGCATGCCATAGATCACATGATCGACCGCGGGTTCAGCATCTACACTATCAATTCCACAGGCTGCAACCAGGTTTCCGAACTGGTCAACCCGTTCAACACCCGGATTTACCAGTCGGGTCACTACGGTTTCGGTACGGCATCTGCTGCTGCTCTTGGGGCCAAATTCAGTATGGACCAGGCATATCATAACGCTTTCAACGATGTATTGACCAAGATCATCGTTTTTGCCGGCGACGGCGCCATTTACGATATCGGCAACGGTCCCTTCAATTATGCCCTGGGCGAAAACTTTGATGTCACCTGGGTGATTTACAACAACGAGGGATACATGAACACCGGGGCCCAGAAATCGGGCGCCACCCGTTTCGGTTGCGAAAGATCTACATCCCCGATAGGGGTCAAACATGCCGGCAAGACCACCCTGCACCGGCGGATCGTCAGCCAGGCCACGGCAATTTCACATGTCTATTCGGCTAAGCTAACCGTGGACAATCCGTTTTACGCCATCAAGATATTAAAGGAGGCCATCGCTTATTGCGGCCCGTCTGTGGTGGAATTTTTCTCATACTGTTCACAGGGCCACCAGAGCCATGACTGGGCGGGTCCTTTAATCTCGAGGATGATGAATGAGGCCAGGAAATGGCAGATACAGGTAAGAAGACCGTTCCATAAGCTTGACATCTCGGCCAACCCCGATCCCGACAAGACATATCCGGACAAAGGGAAATCGTTTAAAAAGGGTATCAAAAGAGAGCCGGCCACTTTCTATGATGTGGTGAGTATGCTGGGCCAGTACAATCGTCATATCAAGGCCCAGGAAGGTGATGTAATTCCAGAACTTATCCTGGTAAACGAGACCGTATCTCTTTTTAGATGGTTCAGAAACCAGTACTTGTCCGGCTACCGTGATACCATGCCGACTGAAGAGGAAGTGGAGCGTATTGTAGCTGAAAGATACAAAATATAGCGAAGCTCCGCCTCAAACTGACGTGTTTTTGTACATTCAGCAACCTTACTGCCAGTGACATAAAGATGCTGGTTGCTGGTTCCTGGATGCTGGTTAGAAATTTCCCATCCCGATTGCATGGGAATATCCCCAGTCTGTTGTGGATACCTTTCGACTTACGAATTTATCAAACTTGAATCGCTTGTTTTTTTAAATAAGGCGCTGGTTGCAACCATTTGTTTTTATTGCTATCGTAAAGCCATTTGTCCGGGAATCCCCGACGTTTGAGATAAGAAGGATTTTCAGCCCAGTTGATAAGCTCTAAATATGCCTGGTGAATTCTTCTGAATGTATCTGTATCTCCTCCAAGGTCGGGATGGTGTTTTTTTACCTGAAGCCGGAATGCACTTTTTATTTTCTTTTCAAGTTTCGGAGAATTCAAATCCGACTTGCCAAGCTTCAAGTGCATCAGCGATGCCTTTTTAACGGCGGGAATTTTTATTTCCGGCGGCATTACGGAACAGAATGCAGAATCATTGCGTCTTGCCTTTTCGAGTAAGAGACGAGTGGCAAGATAGTTACGATTTGTTCGTTTTTTTTCAGCCCACCATGTATTTCCAAGAAGATCGGACATAATACAGTAGTCCTCGGCGGGTTTTTTCCCGGTAGAACGAGGATAGATAAAACTGAAGATTTCTTTGGAATTGTAAGGAAGAACATCCATAACGATCATTGTGTCAGTGAAATAAAAGGTTGCATAGCGGGTGTTCAATGTTTTGAGCAAACCGGTTCTTAAATCGAGCGTATACCTGAGCTTCTGTCGGCAATGGATGGAACAATACCTTCGCCGGCCAAGATTTTCAGCTGTACCGCAGGAGAGACATCGTCTTTTTATCCTATAATCAGAGCCGAATATGTTTTTTTGTACAGAACTTTTCATGAGAAATGCGGTTTATTATTACGTCTTGATGTATCCCCACTCAACCAGACGTTTATAGGCATGTTTTGCCTTTTCGCCCTGGTTAACAATTTTAAGATATTTATAATACTCGTTAGCCGATTCCCTGATATGCTGCATCCCTTCCAGAGAGAACCCCTTAAAAAATATAATGTTAGGATTACCGGACAATAATTTTTCATAATATTTAAATTCTTCATATGCTGAGGCGTAATCCTTTTGCTTGATTTTGGCAAATCCGGCAAGATAGTATGCCTGGCCCTCCTGTGGATATACAGTTTTTGCTTTTTCTGCAAAGGATCTGGCTTTGGCATAATGTTTCTGGGCCAGTTGGCATTTAGACATCATGACAAGTCCGGCATAATCCTCGGGGGTTTGCCTCAAGGCTTTTGAAAAATGGATTTCAGCTTCACCATATTTACTCTTGGCCATCAAGCTTTCGCCTTTTTGCATGGCTTCGATAGTTAATTTAATTTTCCGAAGTTTCGCCGTATGGTCCATGTAGCGATCTCGGTATAGGGGAAAGCTCTGCGAAGACCGGTATTGTGTATGAACGGCTTCCACAGCAGTACGGTAACGCTCATCACTCATGGGATGTGTCGCAAACATTAATTCGATAGCATTGGGTTTGTTTTTGGACATGCGCCTCAGCATATCCATCAGCCCCACAAATTCATTTGAGTTATATCCGGCTCGGACCATATATCCCAATCCCAGGGCATCGGCTTCACGTTCGTTATCTCTGCTGTAGGATGCGAGGAGCGCACCCGCGCCGACCATTCCCAGTTGTGATGTCAGACTGCCAAGACCGGAGCTTTGGGTCCCTGCAACTGTTGCGAGGCCGCCGACAAAGAGGTTTATCAATGTACCTTTAGACATCTGTTCAGCGGTGTGACGTGCGTTAACATGTCCCAGTTCATGGCCCAGCAGGGCAGCAAGTTGTGCTTCGTTTTCAAGGGCAAGGAGAATTCCCCGGGTTGCGGCGATACTTCCCCCCGGAAAGGCATAGGCATTCACATAAGTCGCATTCACGCCTCGGAACGAATACGGCATATGGGGACGATGGGTTTGGGCGGCTATGTTTTTGCCGGTTTGATTGATATAATTATTCAGGGATGTATCCTGCAGAGGGCCGTAGTCCGAGGAGAATTGATGGGGTGAATGTTGGTTGTCGATTTTAATTTCCTGGGCTTCCGATACCATCATGAATTGAGGTTTACCGGTAACCGGATTTGCCGCACACCCGACCATAAAACCTGCCGCAGACATTGAAGACATCCATAAAAATTCTCGGCGGGTTATGCCATATTCGGTTTTGCTTTGTATGGGGCTGTTCTGCATGTCTGCCTCCTTTGGATGAATGTAACCTAAGGGATACCCTTTTCTTTTTTAATCACTTCATAGGCTGACTGGATTTCACGGAATTTATCACTGGCAAATTTTGCAAATTCCTCAGGCAACCCCTTTGATGCGATTTTGTCAGGGTGATAATCAGATACGAGCTTTCGGTATTGTTTCTTTATATGCTCATTAGAGTCGTTTCTGT
>JBARSG010000328.1:0-3444 GCA_049644625.1 Desulfobacterales bacterium
ATTTTACGGAATCATTGGCAATGCAGCACCGATGCAGAATGTTTTTACCATGATTACAAACGCCTCCGGGTCGGATGCACCGGTGATTATTTTTGGGGAAAGCGGGACCGGAAAGGAGCTTGTAGCAATGGCAATTCATAAAAGCGGTCCCCGCAAAAACAAACCGTATGTAAAGGTCAGTTGTGCGGCCTTGAATGAGTCACTCCTGGAAAGTGAGCTTTTTGGGCATGTCAAAGGTGCTTATACCGGCGCTTTTCAGAGTCGAACCGGAAGATTCGAAGCCGCCCATAAAGGAGATATCTTTCTGGACGAAATTGGCGATTTACCCCTTTCAACCCAGGTAAAACTTCTGCGGGTGCTCGAAGAAAAGACCATTGAACGAGTGGGGGATCACCGGCCGATCCGGATTGATGTTAGAATCATCACGGCAACCAACAAGGATCTAAAACAGCTTGTGGACCAAGGTGTTTTCAGAGAAGATTTTTATTACCGGATAAATGTGGTTCCCATATGGGTTCCGCCATTGAGAGAAAGGACCAGCGATATTCCGCTCTTGGCTGAGTCATTCTTCCAAAGAATTTGTCTGAAAAGCGAAAAAAGAATCCGAGGAATTGCCAATGACGCTTTAGATCTTATGATCCGATACCCATGGCCCGGAAATGTAAGGGAACTCAAAAGCACCCTTGAATACACCTTTGTTGCCTGTCAGGGACCGATGATTGGTCCTGAGCATCTCCCGCCCAACATATTGCACATGGAAATCCTCCATGAAACCGGCGAACCATCGTCCGTGGGCCTGGATGAAATAAAGAAGCAACGACTCATAGATGCCTTGCAGCAATCCGGCGGCAACCAATCAGAGGCAGCACGAATTCTGGGCATATCCAGAACAAGCGTCTGGAGTCAGATTAAGAAGTATGGCATAAAACCTGCCCGGGAATCAGCCGGTTAATTTGACGGCGGTTTAAGGGGGATATCCCACTTTTTCCTACGGCTTCTTTCGCGGAATAGCCGGTGATACGCTCCATGGATGGATTCCATGATGATATGATTCCCTTGTTATTAAGGGTAAAAACACCATCAGTCATTGATTCCAGTAATAGACTCGCAAAATTGGGATCCATTATATTATGTGTTTATTTTTCAGCACGAAGTTGCTTTGAACGATAGTCTTTAAGAAGTCTTTCCAGAGTGTTGACCATGCCCTGAGATAATTTGCCGGCTCGAACCAGCCGCTTGGGCACTGCCTCAGCGTCATGGTGCCATATATCCAGCGCTTCGGCCAAGGGTTTGATAAATTTAATCCCTTGTTTCCGTAACACCTCCAGGGCGTTAACGTTGTCTTTGCGATTCAGCCGGTCTATCTCACGAAATATACGGCCCATTATTTCGCGAAAGATCCGTTGATCATGAGTTGATATTTTTGTAAATGCCTTGCGATCCACGGCCAACACCCCGTAAATATACAGAAACGGCTCGTACATCAAATAGTTAATCTGGGTATGCCATTGCAGCGCCACCGCCCCGATGGGCGGAGTGGTAACCGTATTGATCAGCCCGGTTTGAAGGCCGGCCTGCACATCGGCGATGGACAAGGGAAATGGAGTGATGTCAAAGGCCTTGACCGCTTCAAGGATCATCGTATCATTGTTCGGAATCCAGACTCTCTGCCGGCGCATCTCTTCGACGGTTCTAATGGGCACGGTGGACATCACATAGGCAAAGCCTCCCTCGGCGATCCCAAAGGTCACAAATCCTCCTTTTTCAAGTCCTTGGGCAATACGCTGGTCCAGATGCTTGCGAACATAATCCACCTCTTCAAATGACCTGAACATAAGCGGCAGGTTGTAAATCTGGTTGTCGGGATAAAACTTGGATAAACTACCGCTCACAACCGCACCCCCATGAAGCTGACCGATGCGGATTTTTCGTAAAACCGCCTTATCATCTCCCATTACTCCGCCCGGGTAGTATTTAATCGTCACCCGGTTGTCGGTTTTACGGGCCAGTTCCTCGGCGCCTTCCCGCATTTTTTGCATCCAGACAGACCCTTCCGGCGACAGGGTGGCAATTTTGAACCTCATGGCTTGAGCCTGACCGCTTAACATAAGAATAAGCACAATTGTAATAATTCTTATCATCATGAGAATACCTCATTATATATTCCGTTTAAACTTGCGGAAGGTGAGTTGTGCACAGTTGAACTACGGTCAAATACTCACCAACCGCTTCTGTCTGAGTGTTTAAAATTCTTAAAATGTTAGTTCTCCTTTATGTGCCTAAAAGGTATGGATTAATACAAGCTGTGCAGGTCAAATAATCTACTTCAGATGTTGCCCAAAACATTACTGCAACCATTAAACTAACGAATACAAAGACATAGACTAATTTCTTCATGTCTCTCTCACCTCCTTTCATTTAAGGCGAAGCGGAAGGTGAGCATCCATTTTCTTTTAAGGTATCACCACATCTTTACTAAAAACACACTGTATCACTCATCAACTGCCTTGCCCGCCAAGTAAAATTCATGTCAATGAAGAGCCGGGCGAATTTCACCGGACATCGATCCTCAGTCATTAGCAGATGTTTTCTGCTATTCTTTTTCTCAAGCTTTTGGCGAAGTTTATATACATCCGATAAGCTGTAGAAGGTTCCAAAGCCAAGGATGTACGTTGCAATCCGGCTGCCTGTTTTGGCTGAACCTGAACCTCGCACTCGGGAAACAGTAACTTAAGACATGATATTAGGGGTTCACATTCTTCAGGACGATCTGTTAAGAGAACTACTTTATCCATTGTAAACCTCCTTTCTGCTGGTGGCCTGTGGGTTTACCAAGCAATTATAACGTCCCGTTATTCCAAAACCCAGTATTCCAGCATTCCAATTGTGAACAAAGCGAACTAACTTTTAATATAGCAATAATGATGCCAATTAATATTGGGTGCTGGTTGCTCGTTATCGGTTACTGATTGCTGGATAAAATAGTGTAGAATTGGAGTTCGAACTTAATTTTTTTTGTAAGCTTTCAGGGTTCAGAGGTTCAGGAAATAATAATTAATAAACAACGGTTAATAATTAACAATTGATTATTAGATCAGGGTTCAGAGGTTTAGGGTTTAAAGTCCAACGGTTAACGTACTTAAAGTCTTTGATTTTGAGCTCGATATAGAATTTATTCAGGCTTTATGATTTGTCAAACAAGCTTGTACTGAGATTAAAAGCAAAAATATGTGAAAATCATAAGGCTGTTAATCCTAAACCGTAAACCTCTGAACCTGTGAACGGTTATATATTTTTGTTGTCATCCAACTGTTAATGTGTTAAATAGGTGAACAGTTAAATTGTCTAACATATGAACAGGAGGCATCCATGTTTGAACAGGAATTGAACAAGTATTGGAAAACGGTGGTGGACACGATTCAGGACGGGATCATGATTGTGGAC
>JBARSG010000329.1:0-2096 GCA_049644625.1 Desulfobacterales bacterium
CGCCTGCTGCGGTCAGCGCGGCCAGAAGTGAGGCATATACGGTCATGTGAAGCGGTTTAGCATCAATCATAACTAACTGCCTTTATTCAAAAGTCAGATATCATATCCCACCTTCTGCCCCCTGCCCTCTGACTTCTGATTAATCATGAAAGCAATCGCCATAAATAATTTTTTTTATTGATCCGTCTGCAAGTTTCAACATCAGTGCGCCGGTGTTGTCCACATCCATGGCAATGCCTTTGAACTCATCATGGGTGGTTACAATTTTTACCTGCCGGCCGATTGTCATGGTATAGCTTTTCCACTCAGAGATTACATTATCCAGAGTCCTATTGTTAAGCCGGTTTTCAAATTCATCCAAAAACCCGGATAAAAGCTGTTTTCTCGAAATATTCCTGCCAAGGATTTTCTTTAGTGATATGGCCATGGGTTCACGGGGAGTGGGATCATTATTAACATTTACACCCATACCGATATTGATAAACGTAACCATATCGGTTTCAGCCTCCATTTCAGAGAGCAATCCCGCAACCTTTCTTTCATGAACAAGGATATCGTTAGGCCATTTTACCCTGGCATCAATATGAAACATGTTGCGCAGGGTTCGGGTCAAAATCATGGATGCCGCAAAGTTGACCCGTGAGCTTAACGCCGGCGGTATTTGCGGCCGGAGTATAATGGTAAAATAGAGCCCGCCTTGTGATGAAACCCAGATTCTTTTCAAACGACCCCGGCCTTTGTTTTGGCGCCCCGCAATGACTACGGTAAAATGAGGAGCGTCGTTTCTTGCAAGGTTTCCGGCAATATCCATTGTGGAGGTAACTTCATCAAAATAATGGATTTTTAATTCTCTATCCCCAAATTCCCATGGGTAAAGGATGTCAGGATCGTTTATCAGACAGTATCCTTTGGGAGTTGCCTGGATATTATATCCAAATTCCCGGAGCTTTTTAATATGTTTCCATATGGAAACCCTTGAAATCCCTAAGTGAGAACTGAGCGTTTCTCCGGAAACAACGTCATTTTCTGCTCTCAATATTTTAAGAATTTGTCCCTTCATTGTTTATTTGCCTTCTGGTTAGCCCTGTTAATCGTACCAGTTAACGCAATAGAAAAAGATTGTCAACCCAAACTAAAAGTAAGGCCAGGGCAAACGCATTTGAATCCCAATATAGGGTGAACACTCCACGTCGCTACGCTGCACCGAAATCAAATGCGTTTACTCTGAAAGTAAGGCAGAAAATCCGTTATGGATTTTTGTTGCCGATCGGTTGTGTTTGCTATTTTGTCTTATTGGCCGTATAATTTGCATTAAGCTTTTATTTTCCTTTTGGCTATTTCCGGCTAATTATTTGATTATTAAGGAAGTCGTATTCAAATAATATATTATGTGGCATAAAAAGTTCATCAAAATTTGTTTGATTGTTATATGGAGTGTTGGAATTTTACAGATCTGCGTTTCATGTGCTGTCACGGCAAAAAACCGGTATTTTAAGGCTGAAGCATGCTATCATGAGCTTCGAAAAAATCCGGGAAGTCAAAAATACAGATACAACTGGCTGAGGTGTATAAATAAGTTTCAGTCAGTTTACAAACAGTCCCCATCAAATCCCTGGGCGCCCGCGGGTATGTATATGTCCGGGGAACTTTATGGTGAGCTTTACAAACGATCACATCGAGAGTCCGATCAACATGAGGCCATAGATGTTTTCAGGCGGATTATAAAACGGTATCCCAAGAGTCGGTACCGGATAAAAGCAGCAGCGGCAATACGCAGCCTTGAAACAGACGTATCGGAAAGCAGAAAGTCAGATAGAGCAACTCACGCGAGCAAGACGAAAAAAAAATATATCCCGGCAACGCCCCAGACTCACTCGAGTACCCGAAAAACTGTTGATAACACCACAACCGTAACAGGGATGCGTTACTGGTCTAATCCCACCTATACTCGTGTTGTCATTGATGCCAGCCGGGAAACATCCTTTACCCACAGACTCCTTAAAAAAGATCCTTCCATTAATAAGCCCCAGCGGTTGTATGTTGATTTAAAAAACAGCAGACAAGGAAAAAATATAGAAAAATTTACACCCATCAAC
>JBARSG010000330.1:0-7969 GCA_049644625.1 Desulfobacterales bacterium
CATCTAACGGCTTTCCACATATATGCTCAAAAGATAATTTTTGACGGTCTCGTAAAAAGTCCAACTTCTGCGTTGTGCTGCATTTCGCAATCATTCAACGTACGATAAGTACGCCTCATGATTGCAAAATTTGCACGCCTTGAATTTGAACTTTTTACGAAACCGTCTAAATCGGACTTTTTACGAGTTCATCAATTTTTAAAGTTAAAAAAAATTAATCTTTTTTTAATGTTCCTGTCATCTTTATCTTTTAAGAAGAAAACAGTGAACGCTCCTACGTCAAACGGATAATTTAACATTATGGAGATTTTATGGTCGAAAAAAAGAACATCGGGAAAGATGCCTTGCTCGTGTTTTTGGTGGGGCTGGCGCTTTTTTGCACGGTAGATTTCATCGGGGAGTTCGTCCAGTACAAATGCCGCTTCGGGCTTTTTGCCAGGGAAATGATGCAGCACGGCGTCAGCCCTTATCCTACCGTATACGGAAAACCTTATCCCGATTACACCGCCGTCCAGACCATACTGATATGGCTTCTGTCCCGGGTTTTCGGGAAAGTCACATTCTTCACTTCCGTCTTTCCCACTGCCATGGCTGCAGCGCTCACCCTCTGCATCATCTATCTCATCGGCGCGACACATTCCCGCCGCCTTGGCGCCTACGCGGTATTTTTCGAACTGGGCACGTTTTTTTTCTTCTCCACGAGCAGGACTCCCTCTCCGGATCATTTCCTGACGACCGTGACCGCTCTTTGTTTTTACATCGTTTACTCGTCCGACATTTATGACGCCAGAAAGCGGCTCGGACTGCTTCCGCTGGTGCTGGCCGCGGGATTTGCGTTCAGGGGGCCGATAGGGCTGGTCGTGCCGGCTTCCGTCGTGTGGATTTACTACCTGGTCGTCAAAGATTCGCGAAGGTTGCTCCGGTTTTCCCTTTACGCCACCGCATTGCTGGCGCTGTGCAGCTTCGTGCTGTTGTACCTGGCCTACCTGCAGGGGGGAATGGAATTCGTGGACCATGTCTTGAACTCGCAAGCCTTGGGCAGAGTGGTCAACGTAAAGCGAAAGCCCCTGTATTATTATCTGGTCCGCGGGCTCGGGTCGTACGCAATTGCTTTTCCCGTTTTCATCCTGGTGTTGACGGCGTACTGGCGAAAGCTGTGGGAAGGCGATCGAGACAAGTACGTAGTGCTGCTCAAAGCGCTGGCCGGCTGGGCATGTGTCATACTGGCGGGGCTCAGCATACCCGCGGCCAAGAAAACTCGTTACATACTTCCGATAGCTCCCGCGATTTCTCTCGCCGCCGCCTACTTGTTCCTGGACGTGCACAAGAGCGAGCTGCTCCGCAAAGTCCGCGCAGCGCTCATCAAGTTTTTCAGGCTGGCGCCATTTTTTTGCGCGGCGTTCGTGTTGGCAGGCTATTTTGCCTTAAAGACCGGCCTTGTCGGTGAGACGCTTTTGAAAAAGTACGTTTCGCTGGACACGAGCGTCGTTTCCTCGCTGGTCCCTTTCTTGCTCTTCGTTCTGCTGGGAATTGTGACACTGGTTTTGCCGAAAAAATTTTCGGACGGCAAATCCCAGGAACTCGCATTTTTCGCGGCGGGAATCTCGTGTCTCATCGTCGCTCACATATTCGTGGTCGAGCCCGTCAGCCTCGCCTTTGAATCCACGAAACCTTTCATGACGAAAGTGGAGCCTTTTCGTGAGAAAAAAGACGCGCTTGTGTTTTATCGGTTGGGCCCGGACGGCGACGACGTCAAATACGTGGCAAACCTGGACAAAATTTTGACGCCCGTATTCACAAGCGATCCTCGGGAGATTCTCCAATTGGAACAGGGGGAAGTCGTCATCACCGGAAAAGAAAATTTTTCCGAATTGCCGGAGTCCGTCTCAATAAAAATCGAAAAAATCGCCGAAGGCAGGATAGGCCATCACGTGTACGTCGCTTTCAAAGTCAACAACCCCTGTAGAAAGCCACCCCCACAGAACGTGGCTTTTAAAGATGCAGTAAAAAATGTCTATAAGCATTCCAAATGACCCACTATCCTGAGTTTCGCATCCCCTGCTTAAAGAGCCAGTTGGGATGCAGCGTTGAGCATTACGCCTAAAATAATAAGTGGTAAATATCCGGTCATGGATTTGCTGTCTCCTTATATTTAAAAAGCAAAATAGTCATGATATGGCGAATTAAAATGACAATAAAGGTTTTGATGAAAAATTATCTGTCAATACCGCCACAGCACATACCCTTCCGGGCCGCTGTCATCCTGGTAAACAGGTTTAGGGAGCTTGTCCTGCCACCTCCTGATTCTTTTAACCTGGGCAACTAAAACGGTTTTTCCTCGGTTAGAGTCAATCCGGCGGACGGCTGATTGTATGTCAAGCATTCTGCTGGCTGCATCTTCATACGCCAGGCCATAGGTAAGTTCGCCGCCGCGCCAGAGCACATACACATCACTGCGTTTTAAGTACCAGCAGACAGCCCCTATCGCATCTACATCTGAAATGATTATCGTATCATGGCCGATGCCTTGACTATAGCGTTCCAGCAGGATGCCCGGCGTTTTCTCTTCAATGGGCCGGTCAGGCAGAATAAAGTGGACAGCCAAAAATAGAAGAAATGGCGAAAAGCCAAAGTATATAATTTTTTTTATTCTTTCCCGGCTTCTGAAAGCCCAGCCACAGGATAGAATGATAAAAACAAGGGCATTAACGGCCATCAACGCTTTCCAAGGCTGGCTATACGGACGAAACCCATGATAACCGAAAAGCTGAACATACACGAAGGCAAGCAGGATCAGACCGAAAAGCATTGCGCTTCCACCAGCTCCCCACTGAAAAAAATTATTCCGCCCCTCTTTCTTGAGGACATTTAAAAGGCTAAAGGCCATGAGAATGGCAAAAGGGGGAAAGCAGGGAAGAATATAGGTAAGTAATTTGCCGTTCGAAAATGAAAAGAACAAAAAGGGTAGTACCAGCCAGCAGATGGATAATCTCATTAACCGGCCTTGTGGCCCCTGGTCATTTAATAGCTCTCTAATTCCTGCCGTTGCCGCAGGCACCATGAATGTCCAGGGCATGAACATACCCGGTGCGGTCAGGAGAAAAAACCAGAAAGATTTTTGATGTTGGGCATCGTCGCCCATGAAGCGGCGGATATGCTCGTTCCAGAAAAAAAATCGCCAGAAATCAGGTTCCCCTAGATGGATTAATATCCCCCACGGCAATGCCACCAGTGCAGCGGTAAGAATCGGTAGCCAGCTCATGCGAAACAAGTCAAAATAACGGTGCTGCCAGACAAGATAGGGGGCCAGCACTAAAACCGGCACGGCAAAGGCAAGAAAACCCTTGGTCAGAAAGGCCAGGCCGCACGATACACCGGACAGCAGTAGGAAGCGTTTTTCCCTCGCAGACCCCGGCGGCGCTTCAGAGGCGAAATAGAAGGTGGTTATGGTTGCGGTCAGGAAAAATGAGAACAGGCTGTCAAGCACAGCAGTGACGCCCAGACCAAACACCTCAAAACAAGTCAGAAAGGTGAGCGCAGCCAGAATGCCCCCCCGGTTCCATTCTTTATCTCCATTACTGCATACCCGGCAAATCAGCATATATATCAATAAGGCCGAAAGCCCGACAGCCATAGCGGACGGCAGGCGAACGGCAAAATTGTTTTCACCAAAAAGCAAGATGGAACCGGCATGCACCCAATAGCCCAAGGGTGGTTTTTCAAAGTAACGCAAACCGTTTAGATGGGGAACAATCCAGTCTCCTCTGGCAATCATTTCACGGGGAATCTCACTGTAGCGCGTTTCGTCTGGAACAACAAGGTCCCGGGCCCCAAGGGGCAGGATGTAGGAAAATAAAAAGAAGGATAGAAGCAGGACAGCATAATGTCTTTTTACGCGCTTCGGTTGCTGTTTATTCAATTTATTCATCATCTCAAGACGTTTTCGTGGATTTAGACTTGTTAGATATTTCCTCCTGGCGAAGGACAATTACCCCTCCCGATAACGTTTTGAGACTTTTTCTGTTATCTTTTCTACGGAATAGTTCTCGGCAAATGCCAGGCTGTTCTCGGACAGTACTGATAGCCGTTGGCCGTCATCTAATGAATTAGGAATTGTTTGTTACCTTTCATAAATATAATTTTGTAAATTAGCCATTTGACGTAGAAGCGTTGACTGTTGTTTTCTTAACCGATGAAGATGACAGGAACATTAAAAAAAAATTAATTTTTTTTAACTTTGAAAATTATCTTTTTGGCATATATATAACTTAGGGGTTTCGCTCCTATTGGAATGATGAAATGCTGGCGTAATGGTTCCGGTGAAACAGAAAAAAGTTTCACCGAATAAAAATGATGGGTTTTAGGGACTGTGTGCATTACAACACAAACAATAAGGAGATTCATGGATGCGAATTCTTGTTGTGGAGGATGATAAAGGAACGGCGCGTTTTATTAAAAAAGGGCTTTCGGAAGAAGGTTTTATGGCTGATGTCGTATCCGGAGGTGAAGAGGGGCTATTCATGGCGACGACTGAAATCTATGATTTGATAATCCTGGATGTGATGCTTCCTGAAATCAACGGTTTTGAAGTTCTTAAAGCTATCAGACAAAAAGGAGTGTCAACTCCTGTGCTTTTTCTTACTGCAAAAGATGACAAGGACGATATTATACATGGTCTTGACCTGGGAGCGGACGATTACCTGGTCAAGCCCTTTGCTTTTGCAGAGCTTCTGGCAAGAATCAGGGCGGTTCTGCGGCGCGGACAGACAAGCGACCAAATGCAGAAGCTGATCATCGAAGATCTTGTTTTAGACCGTGTTACGAGGCAGGCCCGGCGTAACGACAAGATAATCGAGCTTACCGCCAAGGAATATCAGCTTCTTGAATATATGATGCGTAATGCAGGGCAAATACTCACAAAAACGATGATACTTGACCGTGTCTGGGGGTATGATTTTGACACACAGAGCAATATTATTGAAGTGCATGTGAACAGACTGCGGGCAAAGGTGGATAAAGATTTCAGAACAAAACTGATACATACGGTCAGGGGAGTAGGCTATGTTATCAAAACTCAAGATTAAATTTTTTAGCCGTTTTGATGTTAAACTAACTGTTTTCTATACGTTTGCACTTCTCATGATTTCACTGATACTTTCCTCATTTTTTTATTACAGGCTTCAGCATAATCTTCTAAAACAGATAGACAGAATACTCAAGGATGAGGCAAAAGAATTAATTATGGAAATTGAGGAAGACAATCACATAGTAAAGGGATGCAAAGAGTTCTTTGAAGACATATCTCACCGTGAATTTTATCCGGTTTTTTTTCGGGTTATGACTCAAGATGGGGTCACTTTATGGGAGCCAGAAAATTTTTCAACAATTTTATCTAATGGCATAAAAGAAAGAGAGCACTTTACTGTAACCGCAGATCAAAAAGGAAAAAAACGCTACCGCATTTATGAAACAAGGTTTACCTTTAAAGATCAGGGGCCATTTGTCGCTCAGATGGCTACAAACACAAAGCGGTCTGATAAAATTCTTGAAACTTCCCTTCAAAACATTTTCAGCGCAATTCCCGTGGTTTTTTTACTGAGTATCTGCTGTGGAATGTATATTTCACAAAAGCCCAGGAAAATTTTACGGAACATAACCGCTGTTACAAGAAAAATAACTTCGCAGAACCTTGCGGAAAGGCTTCCGCTCCCTCCGGGTCAAGACGAGATCAGGGACCTTACGCTTACCATTAACTTTATGCTGGACAATATCGAGAGTTCATTTGATGAAATCAAACAGTTCACTGCAGATGTCTCCCATGAACTGCGAAATCCGCTTTCCGCTGTCAAGGGTGAAATTGAAGTTGCTGTTTCCCGCAAAAGAGATGCGGCCGATTATCGCGAAACCCTGCACAACTGCCTTGAGCGGATTGATGATTTGATAAAAATGGTTAATGATCTTTTTCTTATTTCCCGTTTTGACGCAAGGAAATATGAGCTTAAACTCAGCCGAATAAATCTTGCCGAGTTATTAGGGGAGATGTATGATTTTTTTCTGCCCATGGCACAGGAAAAAAATATTCATTTTGTCATTGAGCGGTGTGATACTGTATTTGCTTCTGTGGACAGGCACAAGATCCTTCAGCTGCTGAGCAACCTTATGGATAACGCGGTAAAATTTACTCCTGAGAACCAATCCATAACCCTGTCCTTAATCGAACACAGCCATGAAGCCGAGTTGAAGGTTACTGACAGCGGCATGGGCATTCCTGAAAGCGACCTTGAGAACATATTTAAACGTTTTTATCAGGTTGATCCGTCACGGTCGGGCGACGACCGTGGGGCAGGGCTGGGTCTGCATATATGCAAAAGGATCGCGGAGGTTCATGGGGGATCCATTGCGGCCACAAGAAACAAAACAAAAGGTGCAACATTTACTGTAAGGTTGCCTTTGAACCAGAAACCGTAATGCCAAATGATTTTCGAAAGTCTCCGGAAACTGAAATCTGAGGCAGAATTTTTCCCATGGTCTGATCAGAGTTGGATGAAAAATGGCGATTGACACCCCGAGTTGCCTCTGATATTCAGATCTTGTTACGAAGTTAACTAGTTGAGTAGTTAAATTGATGAACCAAGGAGGATTATTTTTGGAAACAACACGAAAAGCAACCTTAAAGCGTTTTTTGATTAGTTTGATATTCTTTGTCGTGATGTTCGGAAGTCTTAAATCGATAGCTGCAGAAGTCAACCGGGTTGCGATAGTGCCCTTTAAGGTCAATGCTGAAAAGGATTTGTCGTTTTTAAGAGACGGCATTGTCGATATGCTCACCTCCCGGCTTTACGTAGAAGACAAGGTCGTCGTATTATGCCGTGAAGAGATTTCCAAGGTACTGAAAACGGTTTCACCCCCGATCAATGAAAGCAAGGCGCGGGAAATCGGAACCCGGTTGGGTGTGAATTACGTGCTTTTCGGCAGTCTTACGGTTTTCGGAGAAAGCGTGAGCATCGATGCCAAAATGGTGGATGTTTCAGGAACCAAACCTGTTTTGACTTTTTTCAACCAAAGTCAGGGAATGGACCAGGTAATCCCCAAAATCAACCTTTTTGCCACGGATATAAATGAAAAAGTGTTTGGCCGGGCCATGCCGTCACAGAAAGTTCCTGTCGCGACTCAGACGCAACAGACTCAACCCCCGCAAGATCAAACCGATGTTCGAGCACACCCGGAAAAATTGTTTGTCGGCGGATTTCAAGACGTTGACACGCAGGAACCCCAACAACCCGCCCCCGGTTTAGGATTTTTGGCTACCCAAGAGGCTCGCAGTAAATCAGCTCAATTTTGGAGCAGCAGAAATATTAAGCACCGGATAATCGGCATTGCCATCGGAGATATCGACAGCGACGGCAACCCGGAAACCATTATTCTATCAGAGCATGCTGTGGAGGCCTACCGGTTTGACAAAAATCGGTTTCTTAAAGTAAAGACCATTGCAGAGCACAATCTTGATAATTTTATCGGTGTTGATGTGGCCGATATCAACGCCAACGGGACCCCGGAAATTTTCGTAACCAGTTTAAATGCCCACAAAAATATGGTCAATTCATTCGTACTGGAATTCAACGGACAGACCTATACCGAAATCGTCACCAACAGTCACTGGTATTTTAGGGTGGTTGACCACCCGTTGCGGGGCAAAATTCTGCTCGGGCAGCGGCATAAAGGTAAGAGTCCTTTTTCCGGCCAGATCCATGAAATGGTCTGGGAAAATAACGGATATGCGCCTGTCAATAAAATTATGCATGGCCGGCGGACCAATGTAATGGGCTTTGCCCTCGGAAATGCCATGAACAACGACACCGAGGTAGCTGTAGCATTCGACAATCTCGATTACCTTCGGATATTCAACCCGGGAGGAAAAGAGAGATGGAAAGACGGCGAACATTCCGGGGGAAGGGTTGAATATTTTATT
>JBARSG010000331.1:0-8245 GCA_049644625.1 Desulfobacterales bacterium
GGGTACAGCCTTATGTTGAAGACCTGATTGACCAGGTAAATGGCCACCCTCTGATCCATGTTTATCTGAACACGACCATACAAGATGCCTCCGGCTTTGTAGGGAACTTCACATCCACATTGGTTGACGAGCAAGGCAAAGAGACTCAACTGGACCATGGGGCCATCATCATAGCCACCGGAGGGAAACCGTACGAACCTAAAGAATATCTATACGGAAAAGATCCTAATGTATTGCTTTCTCTGGAGCTTGATCAGGAGTTTATAAAGGGGAGTGACAGGCTCAAACATACAGAATGCGCGGTATTTATTCAGTGCGTGGGCTCCAGGATACCTGAGAGGCCGTATTGCAGTAAGGCATGCTGTACCCATTCCATCCGGAGCGTCTTGGCCCTCAAAAAATTAAATCCTGACATGAACATATACATCCTGTATCGCGACATAAGGACCTTCGGAGAAAAGGAAAGGCTCTATACGGAGGCCAGGGCCAGGGGAATTCTATTCATTCGCTATGATCCGGAGGACCCACCCAAGGTTGAGAAGGAGAACACAAGGCTTAAGGTAACGGTGACCGACCATGTACTGCAAAGGCCTCTTCAAATATCTCCCGACATGATCATCCTGGCGACGGCGGTTGTACCCCATGACACCCTATCGCTTTCCAAACTTTACAAAATTTCCACAACACCGGAAGGATTTTTCCTGGAAGCGCATATGAAACTCAGGCCTGTAGATTTTGCCACTGACGGCATGTTTTTAGTAGGGCTTTGCCATTTTCCGAAACCGATCGAGGAATCCATCGCACAGGCCAAGGCGGCTGCGGCACGGGCTGCAACCATTCTGGCTAAAGAATCAATAGAGATGGAACCCATTGTCTCGGTGGTTGATGAGGATAACTGCAATGGCTGCGGGATCTGTGAAAGGGTGTGTCCATATGGCGCCATGCATTTAATAGAAATCAATGGCCTTATAAAGGCGCAAAGTACACCTGCGTCCTGCAAGGGATGTGGGCTGTGCGCAGCAAGTTGCCCTTCAAAGACGGTTGATATGTGCCATTTTAGCCAACATCAAATAAGGGCGCAAATTTGCGCTTTGGCTTAGGAGGATTTTTACATGTCAAATCAATTCGAACCCAAATTAGTGGCCTTTTTATGTACCTGGTGTTCATACGCCGGTGCAGATCTGGCAGGGGTCTCCAGGTCCCAATATCCGCCAAATATCCGGGTTATTCGGGTCATGTGTACCGGAAGGATTGAGCCTGTATTCATTCTGGAGGCTTTAGCAAGCGGAATCGACGGCGTTCTCATCGCCGGGTGACATCCCGGGGAATGTCATTACCTGGAAGGTAATCTATATGTCAGAAGACGGGTCTTGATGACCAAAAAACTATTGGAGTGTATGGGTATAGATACGGATAGAATTCGCCTGGAGTGGATATCGGCGTCAGAGGCCCCGAAATTCGCGCAAGTGGTCAAAGACTTCGTAGAGGAGACAAAAAGCATTGGCCCAAACCCTCTTTCCCACAGGGAAAAGACCCGTGGGATGGGCGGGATATCGGCCAAGAATATTAACCAGATACAGGATGGAGAGAGAAGCCATTGATAAAATCCATTAAACATGTACCCACGGTTTGCCCGTACTGCGGCTGTGGATGCGGCATATATCTGGTGGTCAAAGACGGCAACATAGCGGGTATGGAACCCTGGAAAGATCATCCGGTATGTGAAGGAAAAAACTGCCAAAAAGGAAGGAATGCCCATGCCTTTTCTACTAGCGATCAACGGTTGCAAACGCCGCTGATAAAGAAGAATGGTGTCTTTCAGGAGGCCTCCTGGAACGAGGCATTAGGGGTGATCGCAGACAAACTTCAGGGTGCGGAGGCCGATGCAGTGGGGTTTATCAACTCTGCGAAGTGCTCGAATGAAGATTTGTATGTGATTCAGAAATTTATCCGGGTGGTTCAGAAGACAAACAACATGGATAATGCTTCCAGATTCTGCCATTCCACCACAGTTCCTGCCTTGCTTTCCACAGTAGGTTCAGGTGTGATGACAACGTCAACCACCAGTATCGAGCAGGCTGATTGTATATTTGTGGCCGGTCCCAACCTGCAGGAAACCTATCCTATCATTGCGAATAGAGTCATCAGGGCACAGCGGAAGGGCGCCCGGGTGATTGTTGTGGATCCCAGAAAGACCATAACGGTGAAAAATCTCGCGGATCTGTATCTGCAAATCTATCCGGCGACTGACGCTGCTTTGCTAAACGGCATGATGCGGATCATCATAGATGAGGGGCTTGAAGACAAAGAATTCATAGAAAAAAGGACCAAAGGGCTCGATGAGCTCAAAGACTATTTAATGACGCTGGATCTCAAGGAAATAGAGAGAATAACAAACATTCCCCTTAATGTGATAAAAGAAGCGGCAATAACCTATGCAACGGCAAAGGGTGCCTGCATCCTTTATAATTCCGGTATTGCACAGCATGGCGCCGGCATAGAGAATATCAAGACCCTTGCCGACCTGGCACTTTTGACCGGAAACTATGGAAGGCCGGGCACCGGCGTAAATCCTTTAAGGGGTCATGCAAACGGAGAAGGATTTGGCGACATGGGTCCTCTGCCCGTTTTCTACCCGGGATTTCAGAGTGTTAATGAAGAAACAGCCAAGCGCTTTGAAGAGATTTGGGGGGCAAAAGATCTGCCGTCACAGCCCGGCATGACCTACATGGACATGGTGGAGAAGTGTAAGATTTTATATATTGTAGGGGCAAACCCCATGCTTGCGGCTCCTGATACAAACCGCGTGAGGAAGGCTCTGGAACAAAAGGATCTTCTGGTGGTTCAGGACATATTTATGACCGAAACCGCAGAAATGGCAGATATTGTGCTGCCTGCGGCGACTTTTGCGGAGAAGGACGGGACGATTACCGGTGTAGATAGACGGGTGCAGAGGATCAATAAGGCCGTCCAGCCTCCGGGTGATGCAAAGCCGGACTGGGTGATATTCTGTGAACTGGCCAGGACCATGGGTTATGAGGAGAAATTTAGTTTTGACAGCCCGGTGCAAATATTTGAAGAGATCAGAAAATGCGTACCCCAATACCGGGGCATAACCTATGAGAGGCTAAAAAGCACCAACGGCATTCAATGGCCATGTCCAACCGAGGATCATCCGGGTACAGAGGTGATGTTTGTGGAGAACTTTCCCACCCCGGACGGTCTCGGGCATTTCCAGATCGCAGAGTACAAACCCCCTTTGGAAGTTCCCGATGACACCTATCCTTACATATTTACCAATGGACGGGTTGTATTCCATTTCCACACAGGGACCATGACCCGGCGAACCAAAAGGCTGAACAATGAATTACCTGATGGATTTGCTGAAATAAGCCGTGAGGATGCCCGGAAGTTGGCCATAGAAGATGGTGATGAGGTCCTGTTAAAATCAAGAAGAGGAGAGATAAAGACCATTGCAAGGGTGACGGACGACATAAGAACGGGTTTGATATTCATGCCCTGGCATTTTTCGGAATGTGCTCCCAATATATTAACCGGACCCACGGCCGGACCCCCATCCAAGATGCCGGAATTTAAATTCTGTGCAGTGAATATAGAAAAGGTGTGATGATATGAAAGATGATTTGTATCTGGCGTGGTCTTGTGACGAGAAAATTCAGGAAAAAGGAGAATCCGGCGGTGCGGTGACTGCTTTACTCAAGTTTGCCCTTGAGATGAAAATTGTAGATGCTGTGTTGGCAGTCAAAAAGAGAAATGGAAACAGATATGACGGGGTTTTATCCCTAATCACTGATTCGGATGAGGTTGTTGAGAGTGCCGGGGCCTTGCATTTTGCCCCTGTGAACGTGGCCAAAGAGGTAAGCAAGTATTTAGATGGCGCCAAAGACTTAAAAATAGCGGTTACCTGCAAGCCCTGTGATTGCCGTGCGATCATCGAATTGGCCAAAAGGGGGCAAATCAATATAGCGAACGTCATTTTAATCGGATTGAACTGTACCGGAACATCGTTGCCCGCCGTTGCCAGAAAAATGATAAAAGATGAATACCATGTCATCCCTGAGGATGTGGTCGGGGAGGACCTTGATAACGGGAAACTCATCATCACACTAAGCGATGGAATCAGAAAACAAAGAGAGTTGGAGGAACTGGAGGAAAAGGGATACGGAAGAAGAGAGAATTGCAGGAGATGTGCTTTTAATATCCCCAGAATGGCAGACCTGGCCTGTGGCAAGTGGGGAACCAAGGACAAGAAGGCCACGTTTATCGAAGTTTGCTCACAAAAAGGTTCTGAACTCATAGAAAAGGCCATAGAGGCCGGGGCCCTCATTGTTGAAACACCGGATGAGGAAGCCATAGAAGAAAGAGAAAAAAAAGACAGACAGGCCGTTGAACTGGCCCAAAGATGGGAACAAAGAGATTTCGATTTTCTGAGACGGCTTTCTAATAAGGATCGGTTGAACTACTGGTTAGAATATTTTAACCGGTGCATCAAGTGTTTTGGTTGTAGAGATGTGTGTCCCATATGTTACTGCAAGGACTGCTACCTTGAGCCGGAAAGAGGTTTTGTGCAGAGTGGACAAACACCGCCACATATGATGTTCCCTTTGGTCAGATTGGCCCACGTTGCAGATTCCTGCGTGAATTGTGGTCAGTGCCAGGATGCATGCCCCATGGAAATTCCGCTGACCAGACTTTACCATATGCTAAACAGGGAACTTAGCTCCATGTTTGGTTATGTGCCGGGCATGGATGTGAGCGAATATCCGCCGCTCACCACCGTAACACCTGAAGAACTTCATATTGAGGAAGTCAATGTCTTTAAAAAGAATGAAGCAGGGCAAACGCATTTGAATCCCAATACAGGGAGAACGCTCCACGACGGCGTGTTTCTCTTTCCAACCGACTGAAACTTGTGCTTAAGCACCCGTAAGCCCGAGTCGCGCCAGAGTTATTAAGAACAATTCGTCGCTAAATTATCCCATTGATTTTTTAAGTCATAATTTCATTCGGCTCGGGCTAACGCGTGCTAAAGCCCTTCAAACAATCAGTCGGTCTCCAAGAAAAACACGCCGTCGCTACGCTGCACCGAAATCAAATGCGTTTACCCTGCCTGACATTGGGCAAAATGTTGCGGAAACACTCATCTGATGTTATATTGAAAATATGGCAATCAAAACCAATACAAAACGTCCTTCTAAAAGAACCAAGATTGTTGCCACACTGGGTCCGGCCTGCGACAATGAAGACACGCTGCGCAAGATGATACTGGCCGGATTAGACGGGGTCCGTATTAACTTTTCTCATAGCAGCCACGATTATCTGGATCCTCTGATCAAACGGATTCGGAAATTAAGCCAAGAAATGGGAGTCCCTGTTCCCATTATCGGCGATTTGCGCGGCCCTCGCGTTCGCGTGGGAGAAATTCAAGGAAATAGCGTTGAGTTAAAAACAGATCAAAAAATTTGTTTGACACCTCAAAAATCAGCGATAAAAAATGCTTTTATTTCAGTGAGTTATCCAGACATGGCCAAAGATGTAAAGATCGGAAGCCTGATTTTACTCGATGACGGAAACATCGAGCTTGAAGTGGAAAAAATTGAAATCAATGGCGACGTATGGTGCCGCGTGCTCCAGGGCGATAAGCTGTCCAGCCACCGGGGCATTAATCTTCCGGGGCTGCATGTTAGCCTGCCGTCAATCAGCCGGAAGGATTACGGTGATATTGACTTTGCCGTTACGCAAGATATTGATTTTCTGGCTTTGTCTTTTGTTCAGTGTGCCGATGATGTGCGTCAGTTAAAAGATTATTTGTCCCAAAAAGGAGCAGACATTCCGGTCATCGCCAAAATTGAACGACAGAATGCTTTCGATGATATTGAGGCAATTGTTCGGGAAGCCAATGGTGTTATGGTAGCCCGGGGTGATCTGGCTCTGGAAATGAGTTTGCAAGAAGTGCCCATTGCCCAAAAACGCATCATTGACATTTGCCGCAGATCTGCCATTCCGGTAATCACGGCCACCCAAATGCTGGAGTCCATGATTGACATGCGCAAACCCACTCGGGCCGAGGCCACAGATGTAACCAACGCTATTTTAGACGGCACGGACGCTTTAATGCTGTCCGCTGAAACGGCCATCGGCCGGTATCCGGTTGAAACCGTGGCCATCATGTCAACACTTGCCGTTTCCACCGAGACGGCCTGGTTTGGGGGTAAGTTGTCCGGTGCTTTGCCGTTTAGCCCGCCCCAGGAAATTGAGCCGGCGGTTGCGTACGCCGGCAATTTGGTGGCCGACACGGTATCTGCAAAAGCGATCGTGGCCTATACCGCCTCGGGTATGACCGCCGGCCGGGTGGTCTGCCACCGGCCTCACCGGCCCGTTCTGGCCCTGGCTGCATCGTTCAAAGTGCAGCGACGACTGGCCCTGACCTGGGGTGTGCAAAGCGCGTTGGCCAAAATAATAAAAGAAACGGACGATATAGTTGCTGTTGCGCTCAATGAGGTACAGCGTTACGGCCTCGCAGGCAAAGGAGACACAATTGTAATTATTGCCGGTACACCCCCCCATGGCCAAAGTGGTCGTACCAACACCCTTAAGGTCGAACGAATTCCCTGACTATGGGGTAATTCAATTACGGCTAAAATTAAGCTTGAAACTTCTTTTCAATGAAACCAGCTTGGCAGCATTAAATGTATTGCTGATATTCAATTGAAAGATATCGATAACTATATGAGAGTCGCAATTATTTCCGATATTCATGGTAATTTGGATGCGTTTGGACAAGTCTTGAACGATATCGACGCTTCGGGTATTGACGCCGTTGTTTGTCTGGGGGACAATGTGGGTTACGGACCCGAGCCCGAGCAGGTGATTCGACAGGTTCGAAAACGCAATATTCCGTGTGTTATGGGAAATCATGAGCGGGCAGTGTCGGATTGCGCGCATTTGGACTGGTTTAATCCCGCTGCCCGGAAATCTTTGCAAAAAACAATGACCATGCTGTCCGAGGAATCCTTTAATTATATACGCGGGATGAAATCATCTTTGGTGATTTACCAAAGCCGATTTGTTCACGGTTTTCCCCCGGATTCCACGGATACCTATTTATTTCAGGTTCCCAATGACACCCTCAAGCAAACTTTCAGAAAAATGAAAGAAAGACTTTGTTTTGTCGGACACACCCATGCGCTGAAACTCATCGGATTTGACGGCAAGGTATCCCAACATATTCCCCTTAAAAAAGGGATTGTAAAACATTTTTATAAAGACAGAAAATATATCGTCAATGTGGGCAGTGTCGGACAACCCAGAGACGGCAATAACAATGCAAAATACGTGATTTGGAATACATCGGAGGATTCCCTTGAAGTAAGATTTGTTCCTTATGATATTGCAGCGGTCGTCGGCAAAATAATGGCCGCAGGACTTCCCAAAGTGCACGCGGATCGGTTATGGTAACGAGGATCAAATTAATTTCACAGAACCTGAGGCCTTTATCATTGGTAACCCGTATAACTATCTATCTTTATTGTCTTAGATATAACCAATAAAATTTTGGCATGTTTTAGTTATTGTAACGCCGGTTTATCTCTGCAGAAAAACCAAGCTCAATGCCGGCCAGTAGGTAATGACAAGGACCGCCGCAAACAGCACGATCATAAATGGTATGGCGGCCTGATAGAGTTCGGTGACCGGTTTGTTGAAACGGTAGCTGGCGATAAACAGATTCATGCCCACCGGCGGCGTGAAGTAGCCGATCTGCATATTGGCCAGAAAAATGATTCCCAGATGAACCGGATCGATGCCATAATTGACCGCCACAGGAAGTATGATGGGAATCATAATAACCAGGGCCGAAAAGATATCCAGAATGGCGCCGAGTATCAGCAGCAACAGGTTCAGGAGAATCAGAAAGACGAGTTTACTGGTAACGCGGGCTTGAATCAGATTGAACAGGTGCATGGGCACTTCGGCATCTATTAAAAAATTTGTAGATGCCAGCGCCACGCCCAGAATAAGCAAAATCCCGCCCACCATCACCATGGACTCCCTCATAATGGCCGGAAGTTGAACAAGTTTAATCTCTTTGTAAATAAAAACCTCAACCACCAATACATACATGGCCGTGGCCGCTGCAGCTTCGGAAATGGCAAAAAATCCTCCATAAATACCGCCCAGTACAAAAAACGGCAACGGGATTTCCCATATGATATCTCGCAGGGCG
>JBARSG010000332.1:0-5182 GCA_049644625.1 Desulfobacterales bacterium
CGGGAGGCCGTGTTGTTGCTGAAATTTCTCAAAACAACAGCATGAAACCGGCCATCGAACAAGTTTTAATCAAATAAACAGTTTGGCAATATGGGTGCATCTTACATTTATCTGCCCTATCTTTCTCATATGATTGGAAAAAGATCTGATTTCAAACATGTGAAATGTGAAACAAAAGATCGCTCCATCCGATTAGGAATTAAACAAATGTCAAATGTCAAGGGTAGAACCCAGTTTCACTGATGTGTTGATATTTATAAAAAATAAATATTTAGCTTGCTATTACGTATAATCGTGCTTAGTATTTATCATCAATTAAGTCCCGCCGTAAATTGGCGGGAGGGTTTCTTTCTGTGGGAATTATACGTTTGTTAAGCGCTATCATCCTTCAGTTTGTAACGTTGAAATTTTTCGAAAGGAGGATAATATTATGACAAATGGAACTGTTAAGTGGTTTAATGACCATAAAGGTTTTGGATTCATCGAACAGGAAGACGGACCGGATGTATTTGTGCATCATAGCGCAATCAATGCAAGCGGTTTTAAATCCCTCAATGAAGGTGCACGCGTGACCTTTGACATCGAGCAAGGACAAAAAGGTCCGGCTGCTGCCAATGTGACCGTTGTCTAACCTGCTTTTTAAGACAATTAAAGGCATCACCTGTGAAACGGGGGATGCCTTTTTTAATGATCCCTTGCATCAAACCACAATTATGCCGGTTGGGATTCTTTTCCCTGTTATCAGCGATCTTATCGATCCGGCAACCGACCAGGAAGGAAACGCCATGGCAAAATCTCAGTACCAGTTCCAGAAACGTCAGAAAGAATTGGCCAAGAAAAAGAAGAAAGAGGAAAAAAGGCAGCGCAAGCTGGAAAACAAGGCGGTTGAAACCGATGAAACTGAAAAAGACCCGACCCCTTCAACGGAGGACCGGTAAGCATAGGGACCGGCCAGCACCAATTGCCGGAGCTATGCAATGGTAATAACTGAACATAAAAAAGGCAGGGCCAAAGAAATACAGACCGGTTTTCATGAGGGTCAAAAAGTAGCGCTGCTCATCTCCGATCGAACCGAGATGGGATTTATCGCCGTCATCAACGGCACCCTCAAGGGCATCCTGTATAAAAACGAAGTGTTCCAGCCGCTGAAAATCGGTCAGGAAATTGACGGGTTTATCAAAAAAGTGCGTGACGATAAAAAAATAGACCTTTGCCTGCAAAAACCCGGCTACAAAGCCATCAATCCCCTATCCCGAAAAATTATGGATAAATTACAGCAACAGGGTGGGTTTATTACGGTCACCGATAAATCCCGGCCAGAAGTAATCGCCGACCTTTTCGGCGTCAGCAAAAAAACATTCAAGAAGACCATCGGCAGCCTGTACAAAAAAAGGCTGATTACCCTTGAAAAAGACGGCATCCGGCTGCGAGAAGGTGAAGAAAAGGGGACGGAAGAAAAGAAGGTTCGAAAGGTACGAAGGAAATACGTACATATAAAATCCGCATGATACCCAATAATAGCCTGTTTCTAACAAGTTATGGATTTTGAGAGTAAGTTCTAAATACGCCCCTGGGGTTCAATGGACTCGTTTATCCGGATTAAGCCCAACAGGCGCCATGTTCCAATAAATTCCAGATCGTTAACGCCTTGTCTTACTGCACCCTATAATTCTCCAACACCTCAGCTCCATAATCCAGCCTGACACCGCATATCTTGTGGTTTCTTTTTCCTTGAATCACAAGAGAAATTCGCCTATGTTCTTTACCACAAAAGCAAGTTCTTATCAATATCAATTCAATTAAAATAGGAATAGAAATGACGGTCAGTTTGGCTATTTTATATCTGGTATTACCTGCTTTAATACTTTACCTATGTGTTCGTTATCCGGCAATAAATAAAATAAGCCCGGTACTATTAAGTTATCTTATTGGAATCATTCTCGGGAATGCCGGTATTTTACCAGAATCTTTTTTATCGGTTCAAACGTCTCTATCAGAAGTAACAGTGGCATTATCGCTTCCCCTATTATTATTTTCAATGAATGTCCGGAAATGGTTTCAAATTGCCGGTAAAGCGATTTTATCAATAGTACTCGCTACGGCTTCTGTTATAGCGATATCATTTTTATTATATTTTTATTTCAAAGGACAACGTCAGGATGCCTGGCAATTATCAGGAATGGCAATCGGTGTGTATACAGGAGGAACACCCAATTTAGCAGCTATAAAGACTGCATTAAATATTGACAGTTCAACCTATATCCTTTTCCATACTTACGATACGGTCATAAGTTTTCTCTATATAATGTTTTTAATTTCCGGTGCACAGGCGGTTTTTAACCGCTTTTTGCTGCCATATCAACGCACAGTACAAAAAAATATTGGCGTACTAAAACCGGATTCTGAGGAAGTAGAAGATATTGATGCTTACAAAGAAATTTTCAAAAAAGATGTATTACTTCCTAATGGAGGTGCAGTACTTTTGTCAATTGCAATTGTAGGTATTTCTGTCTTGCTGGGAGGACTGGTTCCTAAGCATTTTTCTGCAGCTGTAACAATTCTGAGCATTACCTCTTTTGGGATACTGTTTTCCTTTATACCGAAGATAAGAAATATTAAAAACACTTTTCAAACAGGGATGTATATCATATATATTTTTTGTATTGTTGTTGCTTCTATGACGGACATTAACCAGATAACACATATAAACTGGCAGATAATGGGTTTTGTTGCTATATCCATCGTAGGATCTTTAACTGTTCATGCAATTCTCTGTAAACTCTTTCGCGTTGATACGGATACTTTCTTAATAACTTCCACTTCTGCAATTTGTTCACCTCCTTTTGTGCCGGTCGTTGCAGCGGCTTTAAAAAATAAAACCATTATTCTGTCAGGATTAACAACTGGGATCATTGGTTATGCCATTGGAAACTATCTTGGAATTACCTTGGCGTATCTTTTCAAATTAATACCCTGAGAAATACAATGAATAATAAACTTCCAAAGAACGGACGGTCAAAAGATGACATTATATCTGCACTGAAAGAATACGGTAGTCAGGACCCTGCATATAAGGATGGGCGAACCTGGAGCCTCGTATATTACTTGGGAGAGGAGCATACGTCTCTGTTACAGGATGCCTATAATATGTACTTCTCGGCTAACGGGCTTAACCCGATGGCATTTAAAAGCCTAAAGCGACTTGAATCCGATATTATCCGGATCACTGCTGATTTACTGAATGGCGATGAAAATGTATGCGGCGTAGTAACTTCAGGTGGAACAGAAAGTTGTCTTCTCGCCGTAAAAACTTACCGTGACTATGGCAAAGCAAAGAAAAGAATTAAGAAGCCGCAAATGATCATTCCGGAAACAGCTCATGTTGCCTGGGAAAAAGGTGGTGAATATTTTGGTGTAGAAATTCTCCGGGCTCCCTTAGACAAAGACTATAGAGTCGATGTTCAGGCAGTAAAGAAGATGGTCACTAAAAATACGATAATGATTTTGGGTTCCGCTCCTGAATATCCACACGGTATCATCGATCCTATCGAAGAACTTGGACAAATAGCATCAGCTCGGGTTATACCACTCCATGTTGATGCTTGTGTGGGGGGCTATATTTTACCCTTTATCGAAAAATTGGGAACTAAATTAACACCTTGGGATTATCGGGTCCCTGGAGTAACTTCCATTTCCGCTGATACTCATAAATATGGATTTGCTGCAAAAGGCGCATCAACTATTACATACAGGTCAAAAGATATTTTGAAATATCAATTTTTTGTTTATGAAAATTGGCCGGGTGGAATATTTGCTTCTCCGGCACTACTGGGAACCCGTCCCGGAGGATCCTATGCTGCTGCGTGGGCAGCCCTTCAAATCATTGGTGAAAAAGGGTATCTAAAAATTACAAATACGATTATGGAAACGACGCGAAAATTGATAAATGGAATTAATGCAATTGAAGGACTTCACATTATTGGAAACCCAAAAGCCAGTTTAATCTCCTATCAATCCTTATCACCGGAAATTAATATTTATGCCGTTGGTGATGAAATGGAAAAGCGGGGTTGGCACATTGACCGTCTACAAAAACCGGAAGCGTTGCATGCGATGGTTACCCCGGGACATGCTGAAGTGGTGGAAACTTATTTGTCTGATTTAGAGGAAGCTGTCGAAATTGTAAAACAACACCCTGAATTGAGTACTCAGGGTGATGCTGCAATGTATGGAATGATCTCAAATGTTCCATTTAGAGGTATTGTTCGTAAACAAGTATTGGATATTTTTGCAAATTTATATGGGCCAAAAAATGAAATGGTCAATTTGAAAAATGCTTCAATAACTTCATCTGATAAGAATGATTCGAACATACAAATTTTATCAAAAAAATTATCAGAAAAGTTATTAAATATTTATGTAAAACATAAACAAACACGAGCAGCAAAGAGAATGAAAACCTGATCTCACTTCGAGATGAAAAAAGATAAAGGAGATAAAGTGCTGATAAACGGCGACGGGGCTAAATAAATAATGAAGAAAAGGGACCAGGTAAATAATACTTCTTGAAGCTTTTGTATGCCCTGTCATCTTTGGTGAAAAACACAACTTGGCTTAAACGATAATTCTGAAAATTACCTTAAAAATGCTTTGTCTGGCGCGCACATCAAATTAGGCGGTGGATTTAGGGCTTACACTTTCCCTTGTCAACGCTTCACCGGCAATGTTAACATTACTAACGCATGACTCAGGGCTGATGTGGGTGGATAGTCCTTCATCATAGGACGCTTTCAGGCCCTACTTCTTACCGGTTTTAATCGGCGCACTCAAAAGCAGACCCCATTTTGCCTCACAAGTACAACCCCGAAAGTTGAGTTTTAACGGATGTTCACCCCTGCAAAATCAGACAACTAATGGATATAACAGGCAATGATGGAGGTTTGAGGCCGCATATGTAGTCACTAATATAATGGCATCATATATTTTTTCCCTTGACATATAAGGATATATGATATATTAAAGTAGGCATGTATGTAGCCGAAAACAAATCCCCTACAAAAGACAGCAAAACAATTTATCAATCCGTTCTGCTTCGGGAGTCCTATCGAGAAGATGGCAAAGTCAAGAACCGTACTATTGCTAACCTTTCTCGTTGCAAGCCGGGAGAGATAGCCGCCATCAA
>JBARSG010000333.1:0-6556 GCA_049644625.1 Desulfobacterales bacterium
CTGAAAATTTGACGGTTTCTGTTTTGATTATGAAAAAATACTTTGCTGCACTAAATATTTTATTAATCGCGGTTGCTGTTTATTTTAGCGTAACAGCGTTTTATAAGGTTGCAACAGCGGACCTTAATAATACTCCTTCCCGGGAGGTTACAACCAGACATGTAATTTCCTCCGAAGATGCAACCGTCCACCCCATGCCTCATTACAGTGCAATAGTGGAACGCAATCTTTTCAATTCAAAAAAGGGAGCCGAACAACATACTGAAAGAGTCGATATTGAGAGCCTAGAACCTACAGATCTCAAGCTAAAACTGCTGGGAACCGTTTCCGGCAATAACAAAAAAGCCTATGCCGTCATAGAAGACACTGCGAAAAAACACCAGGATCTATACAGGATCGGGGATTCCATCCAAAACGCAACACTTAAGATGATTTTAAGAGAAAAGGTAATATTACGGGTTAACGGCAAAGACGAGATTCTGGGGATTGAGGAAGCCAGCGGCAGCCAGAAAACAAGAATTGTTTCAAAAAGTGCGGATATGGCAACGTCACAGAACATAACCTTAAAACGTTCCCGGATAGAAACAGCGGTTAAAGACGTAAACAATCTCATGAAACAGGTAAGAATACGGCCCCATTTTACAAACGGAAAACCGGACGGTCTCCGTTTAACGGGAATCAGGCCGAATTCTATCTTCTATAATATGGGATTAAAAAGCGGGGATATTATCACCGGCGTTAATAGCAATAATATCGAATCTGTAGACGACGTCCTCAAATTCTATCAAAGCTTGCAGTCATCTTCCAGTGTGGCGCTTCAGGTAAAACGAAGAGGCCGGCCCAAAACAATTAATTATAATATTGAATAAATGGTAACCGTATGATAATATAAAATTTTTAGATTTTTTAAAAAAACCTTGCCGTAAAAAATAAAATTTAGAAACCATTAGTGAAAAATTGGGTTATGCAATAAAGGATGGAATAATCGGCAATAAATGAAATCATACAATAATATCTCAAAAGCTATCAGATATCTATTTGTCCTGCTTTTTTTGTTGCTGACCGTGCACCTGGCCGCTGATGCGATTGCTCAAGTTTCCGGGAAAACCGGACAGAATCTAAAAGCCAACACGGCTTCCGAGATAAACGGGGATTCGGAACGATTCATTTCCATAGATTTCAACGATGTCGATCTTTCTGTTTTTATTAAATTTATCAGTGAGCTGACCTCAAAGAATTTTGTTATAGATCAACGGGTAAAAGGAAAAGTAACTATAATTTCACCCAGCAAAATTTCCGTCAAAGAGGCTTACAAGGTTTTTGAATCTGTTCTGGAAGTCCACGGATATACCACGGTAGAAGCCGGACAAGTGATTAAAATCGTTCCATCTCCTGATGCACGATCAAAAAATATTGAAACCCGTCTAAAAGAAGAGGCCGCTTCACCGGCGGACAGGGTTGTCACTCAACTGATACCCTTGAAATTCGCAAATTCCACTGAAATAAAAAAACTTTTCGCTCCCTTGATTTCCAAAAGCAGCGTGATCCTCGCATATCCACCCACGAACATGCTGATTGTAACGGACGTATATTCAAACATAAAACGGTTACTTCGAATCCTGAAAGCAATTGATATAACCGGTATGGGAGAGGAACTCTCTGTGATTCCTCTGGAATATGCTGATACTACAAAATTTGTAAAAATTCTGGATTCTGTTTTCAAGGCAAAAAGAGGGCCCAAAGCACAAGATCCAGCCACGGCAATCAAATTTGTGGCCGATGAACGAACCAATACGATTATTGTCCTTGCCAGCGAGGTTGAAACCACAAGGATTAAAAGACTGATACACCTGCTGGACAGGGAAACTCCTCGGGGAAAAGAGAAGATCCGCGTCTATTATATTGAAAATGCCAATGCTGAAGAACTGGCCAAGGTTCTCCAGGAACTGCCGACAAAAAAGGGGGGAGCACCTGAAGGGAGAAAAACCTCGTTTGTTTCGGAAACAGCCAAAATAACCGCAGATAAAGCAACCAACAGCCTGATTATCATGGCAGGCAAGGAGGACTACCTGGTTCTTGAAGAGATCATTAAGAAACTGGATGTACCCAGATCCATGGTTTATATTGAGAGCCTTATCATGGAAGTTAATGTGGAAAAGGACTTTAATCTCGGCGTTGAATGGATAGCGGGAGGTAAAACAACAATAGACGACAAAGAAACGGCCTTTGGCGGTGCATTTAGTTCAAGAGGCGGTGTTTTGCAATCTCCTCTGACATCGCCTCAGGAAGGTTTTTCCCTGGGTATATTCAGCGAAGCGGTTACCATTGCCGGTATTACCTTTCCCAACCTTGGCGCAGTTGTACGGGCTTTTAAAAAGGACAAAGATGTTCATATTCTTTCGACCCCCCAGATCCTGACTACAGACAATGAAGAGGCAACCATCACGGTTGGAAAGAATATCCCTTATCAAACTAAAGCAGAAACCGCAGCCCCAGGGTTAGAATACAGAGATTACAGTTACTATGAATATAAAGACGTTGGCATAACGTTAAAGATTACCCCTCAAATCAGCAAGGATCGGATGGTTCGACTCAATATCTCTCTGGAATCAACTAAACTGGACGAACTGGCAAGCACTTCAAATGAACGCCCTACAACCTTAAAGCGCACCATCGAAAACACCGTGATTGTAAAAGATAAAAATACGGTGGTCATCGGCGGATTAATCGATGACAGTTTTTCCAGAACAGAATACAAGGTTCCCTGTCTGGGAGACATCCCCTTACTCAATTTCCTGTTCAAGTCAACATCAAGTGCAGGTGATAAGACCAACCTTTTTGTGTTTATTGCACCCCACGTAATAAAAAATCCTGCTGAAGCAAAAGAAGTGTATCAAAAAAAGAAAGATCAAATAGACCAGATTCAAGAAGGCAATATCAAAATGTACGATAAAAATTCGCCTTAAAGAGACCTTTGAAATCAAACAGACCGTCAAACAGCATGCAAAAACCTCTTACACAGATACTCAGGGAAGCCTTTGGCGTTTCGGAAGAAGATTTAAACGAAGCCCAAAAGATAAAAACTGAAAAAGGAGGCCATTTCGGGGAAATACTGGTCGCAAAAAAAACCATTACCGAAAAACAGCTCCTTGAAGCCTTAAGCATCCAATACGGCATCCCTTTTTGGCCCGATCTCCCTCTTGAAAGTTTCAAAACAGATTTTATAAACCATGTTCCGATTCAATTTCTAAAAAAACACCTCATGGTTCCTTTGATCAGCGACACCAAGGAATCGGGTTTTGAGGATAGCCTGCCTCAACTCGAATCGGAGAATGCAACAGGAAATCTTCCCGATTCAGGTGCGGTCATCGCCATAAATGATCCTGCCTGCATCCAGCCCCTTGATGACTTGATCAGGATTCTCGAACCGTATGATTTTAAACTGGTCCTTTCAACAAAGGATGCGATTCTCTTTGCTATAAATGTATCTTATGACCTCAGCAGAGATTCCGCTGAACAGCTTGTTCAGGATATGGAAGAAGACAGCAGTGCCATCATCAGTGAAATTGAGGAAAAGGCGGATCTTCTGGATGACATCAGTGACGCACCGATCATAAAACTTGCGAACCATATTATTTCCCAATCCGTAAAAGCACGCGCAAGCGATATTCATATGGAACCTTATCAGGACAGTTTCAAAGTGCGCTATCGGGTTGACGGTATTCTTTACGACCTGCTATCCCCTCCCAAATGGGTCCAGCCCGCTCTTATCTCCAGAATCAAGGTCATGGCAAAGATGAACATCGCGGAAAAACGTCTTCCTCAGGACGGTCGTTTGGACGTCAAAATCGGCAATCAGGAGATTGATGTGCGGGTTTCCACCATTCCGACTTCTTTTGGGGAACGTTTGGTACTCAGGCTTCTTGACAAATCAGCTTCTTTGATTTCACTTTCGGATCTGGGCCTTGCTTCCGACAAACTTGATCAGCTTGGAAACCTTGTCAGATCCCCGAACGGCATTATCCTTGTTACCGGTCCCACCGGAAGCGGCAAGACAACGACACTCTATGCAATTTTATCATCCATCAATATACCCGACATCAATATTATTACCATTGAAGACCCTATTGAATACCAGATCAAAGGGATCAGCCAGATACAGGTCAATCCAAAAATAAACTTGACCTTTGCCGGCGGCCTGAGATCCATTGTCAGGCAGGACCCGGACGTTATTCTGGTCGGCGAAATACGGGATCAGGAAACAGCGAAAATAGCGGTTCAGTCGGCACTGACAGGACATCTTGTTTTTTCCACACTTCATACAAACGATTCTGCAAGCGCCATTACACGCCTTGTTGATATCGGCGTTGAACCCTTTTTAATTTCATCATCGGTCTTAGCTGTGGTTGCCCAGAGACTGATTCGTGTCCTTTGCAGGGATTGCAAACAGCCTTATACACCCGATAATTCGACTCTGGAAAGCATAGGAATTACACCGGATCAATTCCACGAAGCTACCATCTACAGGGCGGATGGATGTGAAAACTGTTTTCATACGGGATACAAGGGACGTACCGGAATTTTTGAAATAATGCTTATGGACTCCAGTTTAAAAAGCCTTATACTTACAACCTATGATTCGAGCCAGATCAAGAATGCGGCGTTGAATCTGAATATGGTTACCCTGCGCCAGGACGGCATCCAAAAAGTGTTAAGCGGCATTTCTACAATAGAAGAGGTCATACGGGTTACGCAACAGTAAACAATGATTAAAAAAACACTTTTTATTATTTTTTTTATCATTCTATATACGTGTTGCAGTACTTGTTTTGCCGGACAGGAGATAACCGTTGCAAAAAGGCATAACCCTTCGTTCGGAACAGCGGAAAAACAGGCAGATCCTGTTCTTTATCCGATAAAATTTTACAGAAACTATATTTCAGGGGCTGACGGCAATCGTTGTTCCATGTATCCCTCATGCTCACAATATTGTATCGAGGCGTTTAAAAAACACGGTCCTTTTCTGGGTTGGATTATGTGTAGTGACCGCCTGATGCGTTGCGGCAGAGACGAGACAAAATTATCGCCCCCGGTCTTGATAAATGGTGAAAAGCTAAGCTTTGATCCGGTCAACAATAACGATTTCTGGTGGCATCAATAATTATGTACATCCGAACCACTTGCTTTGTTTATCTATTATTTATTTTCGGCACCATATTTTTTCTTTTTATCCCTTTTTCTCATTGTGTTGCCGGAGCCGATCCCGAGCCGGATCTCAAATCTTCTATTATAATAAATCCGGACAAACAGTTTGATTTCGCAGAATACTATTTTTCCAACAAAGACTATTTAATGGCGGTCGGTGAATACAAGCGGTTTATCTATTTCTTCCCGGAGGATCAGAGGGTAGAGACGGCAATGTACCGGATCGGCATGTCGTATTACCTTGGCAGGCATTTCAAAGAGGCCGTAAATTCTTTCAGGGCCGCAATCGATCGATATGTTGATACCGAACTTTCTATAAAATCATATTTTATGATCAGTGAAGCCCACGTCAACCTTAACACCTTTGGCCCTGCCATTATTAATCTTAACAATCTGATTACAATAACCCATGATAAAGATGTAAAGGATGAAGCCTACTACAGACTCGGGTGGATCTGCATTGAAACAGCATCCTGGGAAAAAGCAAGGCGCTATTTTTCAAGAATAAGCGCTAAAAACAAAAATAAGTACCGACTTGAACGGCTGACTGCTGAACTTAACAAGGAAAGATCCATCCCCAAAAAAGACCCCCACCTTGCCGGATTTTTGTCCATAATTCCCGGTGCGGGATATCTTTACTGTGAAAGATACCAAGATGCTCTAATCGCTTTTTTGCTTAACGGCGGTCTGATATATGCGGCGTATGAGTCTTTTGATGATAATAACAATGCACTTGGCGGAGTCATTGCTTTTGTTGAATTCGGTTTCTATGCCGGTAACATATACGGCGCCGTAACCAGTGCCCACAAATACAATCGGAAAGAAACCGGTCAATTTATTGAAAAATTGAAAAATAATACTAAAATTAACCTTTCGGCCGATGTTAAGAACAAAGGGATTTGTCTTGCCTTTGAATTTATTTTCTAGCTCTTACATGAACCGTTTTAGCCTGTAGAGAATCATTTGAAATTTCTATTTCTGGAACCTTTCTTCGGCGGATCACACAAAGATTTTTCCCTATGAAACATCTATAAAAAAATACCGTGAATGGCTTATCCAGGGAACAATCGTTATCAGCACCGCAAAACAGGAAAACTTCGGTATTTCAGTGATTGAAGCGATCCGTTACGGTTGCATTCCGCTTCTGCCTGACCGGCTTTCGTACCCGGAAATCATCCCAAAGGCTTTCCATGATGATTTTCTTTATCAAGACCATAACGAACTGGTTGAAAAACTCTGCTTTTTTATTTCAAATTATCCACAATTCCAGATAAAATGCCAAAATCTTTCCGCAGCTATGAGCCGTTTCGCCTGGGAAAATCTGATTGATCGATATGATGCAGTATTAGAC
>JBARSG010000334.1:0-1555 GCA_049644625.1 Desulfobacterales bacterium
GTATGAAACAATGGCATTGTATTTTTCGATATCATCAAGAAAGTCGTTAAGATTATGACCGTTGATATAGTAATAAATCGATTCCCCATCATAAAGTGAAATTGTAGTTATAGGGTCGTAGTATCGATTTAGTCCCGTTGTTTCAATATCCAGATAAACCATTGAATGTCTGAATTCAGGAAAAAACCGCCAGTGTAAATTCGCCGGCAAATGTTCTGAAAAATAATTGGGGTTCCCGGTCTTTAAATGCTGATACGACTGTTCAAGATAGGTGGTTATGGTATCCATCTTTGTCGGTGAAAGGCGGATTGAGTGATTACTGGTAAATTGATCCCAGTGCTGAATTCCAGATTCCCATAACCGCTGTTCTGTTATATTCCCTATGCCAGGAATGTGCATGAATGTGTTTTTAAGCATTGTAATTCCTCATGTGTGTATTTTCCAATTGGACCAACATACCACAATTTGAGTTTCCATAAATAAATATCTGCTATTTATGCGTATTTCTATTTAAAATAAAAAAGGGGACGGGGTTGAAATTCCGCTTTTCTAGTTTTTCAGGGACAAGAATTGATCGATGATCAGTTTTTGGCCTCTAGTGGCGGCCCGACTGACAGCGGATTTGCTCAGCCTGAGGTACTTGCCAACCTCCGTTGCAGTCAGGGGAATGGGGGTTGGGCCACAGGAACATTTTGATATAATAGATAAAACGTTTAAATTTTGCCTCAAATATGGCCTTAAAAGGGCATTTTTGGGGTGAAAAATATCCTTATTAAGGAAAGAAAAGCACATCCAGATGGCGAGAGCAAAACGACATTACCTTCCAGGTCACGATGATCCGATCCGTTCGTGCAGAGCGTGCAGAGCATTATGTGAAATTGGTGACGCCCTCGACTATATTGCCTTGCTTATCCTCGACTCACGATGATGTTTTAACAATGATCATAATCAAGATTTTTTTACCTTGAAATCATTATTTGTAGTATCATTAATTCATCCGTTTTAGAGATATTGGCCATGTTTAATTTTAGTTAGAAATCTTCAATTTGTAGAAAGTGATGAAAAATACAACATGCGGGGTCGAGGAAGATGGATGATAGAAAAGCAATTTTAATGTATCAGTACTCCGAAAGGATAAAATCAGAACTAATAATTGCTTCTGAGCTTGTGGCAAAAATGATGACTTTAGAGGGTAAAGAGTTTGATGGCGCTGAAAAATTAATGACTTCCTTTTTTGGAGCTTTAGTTGGTGAAATAAGAATAGCACAACACGTTGAAAAATCGATGAATCTCATAGGAGCTGAAAAAAAAATAATGGAAGCAATAGGAAAGATGAAGCTACTTGAGCACTCAGAGATAAATATGTGTATTTCCGAGGCTCTTTCCTTGATAACAACATCTTGCCAGGGAGCAATGCAAGTTCTTATAAATAAGAATCTTATCTAATGATAGGAATGGGGGTTGGGCCATATCATCTTATTGAAATTACAACTAAAACGTTTAAATTTTGCCTCAAATATGGCCAAAAAACACCTATTTTTGGAACGTTAATCTA
>JBARSG010000335.1:0-15281 GCA_049644625.1 Desulfobacterales bacterium
GTCAATGGCATCGGCCAGCCGTTGGATTTCGTCAAGCCGTGCTTTGAATTTATCGATGTGAGTCATAGTTATGCTCCTTATACCTGAATCTTGCATGAAAATTAATGAGAATCTTTATGAAAGCCTCCGACTTGTGCAAAATTTTAAATTTAAAAATGAAAGCCCCACCCTCCGTGCAGTCCGAAATCCGGACTATTACTCATGGTTATAACATTTTCAATTAGAGCAAACTCTATCAAACCGTACTTTGTTTCCCATTTGAATCCAAAGTGTACCTCATGGGAAGCTTCATCCAACACATCGATATTTTTTATACTCGGGCCGCTGTAAAGGTACTGGACAAGTATGGAAAAAGTCGGCGTGTAGTGCCATGAGATCACGAATAATCCGGAAACCGCCCTGTCTTCGAAATCTATCGGCGTTACGCCCGGTGCCGGCTCCAGAACTTCGCGGGATTCATACAGGGTGTATCCCAACGATGCATAGGTGTACCATTTTTTTGACCAGCGCTTGGCAAGGCCGACCCCGAAACCAACATCTGTGGGATGATTATCCCTGCATAGATCCGCGCAGTTTAATGCGTACCGCACGGCGCCGAAGACATTAGCAGACGGCCATATTTTTGTTCCATGGGTAAGATTGCAGTTCATCAAAAGCACCATGCCGTTATTTTCGAGTTCTTCGGCTGACGTCTCACTCAACATCTGTCCGGTCTTCGGGTCAAACCGCTGAATCACTTTTCTATGCTTAGACACGTCATCCCGGCCTTCCTGATCAATGCCGAACAGATCATGAAACCCCTGGATAAATCCATCCATATGACCGCCAAAATAGTTCCGGTTTTCAAACTCTAAAGACAACCCGAACCGCTTATTGAATCCGTACGTCACGGTCACTATGGTATCGGACATTTCATAGTCCAGGAGGTATTCCGATTCACTGGCCCAAACATTTGACCACGTGGAGGCGATACGGGTTTCCCAGCCTGGCTTGATATCGCCGGGGATAAGCAACGGCAGGGTGAATCGCAGGCTCTGAGCCGGTGACTGGGAACGCAGGTCAATTTTCCCAAGACCGTAATTGTAATCATCGCTCAGCTCCTCGGTCCATCCGGGCACCGCCGGAAGAACAGTATAAATCAATGCCACCACTGCAAGAAAGAATCCTTTGATCCGCCTCCGTCGGAAGTATTGACGATTTTTTAGTTGCATCGGTCTTTTCTTTGTTTTTTAGTCATTGAGATTTGGCGGTTACCGTTTTTTTATGTCCGGACTGAGGCAGGATCATGTCTCGCGGCTGCTACCGCCTTGATTCCCGCCAAGGAAAAGCGGGTGATATGATCGGCCAAACGCTTGATCAAATCCGGGGAGAGGGATTGGCCCAGTAGGTACTCCAGATCACTGCGTCTGATGGTCAGAAGGACACGGCACTGGTTGATGATGCTCATCTCGCAGAACAGGACCGTTTCATCAGTGGCTTTTGTTCCCATAATTTTGCGGATGATCCCTATTACTATCTGTCGCCGGGGCTCGATCATGTCGTGCCAGATGTCATGTATCAGCCCGGTGGGGTTGGCCAGTTCCATCAAATACAGGCGGGTAAACTGGCCCTGATCGCTCTGCTCTGTGAAGTTTTGTATGAGGGAGTGTATGTAGATTTGCAGCTGCTCTTCCGGCGAAGTGATAGTGGAATCAGGTGGTTTGGGTCCGGCAAATTTTTTAAATGTTTCTTGCCAGGCCTCTGTATACAGGGTGGCCTTGTCGCCAAAATAATAATTGACGGCAGCCACGTTGGCGCCGGCCCGCTCACAGATGTCCGCCACTCTGGCAGCGCGATAGCCTCTTTCCGCAAACAACTCGCAGGCAGAGTTTAATATTCGGCTGCGAGTTTCTGCTCCATCTTCTCTCATAGCCATTATGGATGCTCCTTTTTCCTTGCCTGGGTTTAGAGCCCGTATAAGTAAAAAATCCTGAACCGGAGGGCCGGGCTTTGATTTCACCCCGAAGGAGTGAAGTGCAACTTTCTCCCGGCGGAGCCAATAGTCTCTGGCCTGGACCAGAGGACGAGAATTTCAATGTTAAATTAAATGGCAATTTAAAGTTTTCGCTTGACATAGCCGATAAACGTCTATAATTTGCTTTTTAAATAACTAATTAAAATGTTTATTTGATATTGTCAAATGTTTTTTTGTCGTACCTGGAATATCTGAGCTTAGAAGCTTTGCCCCAATTGGCCTCCGGCCCATAGGGCCTACGACCCGGAGGGAATAATGGCCACGGTGAAACAGAAAAAAGTTTCACCCCGGTTAAACAAATTTCTGGTTTAACTGGGCAGGCTGGGTAAAAATGATGGAGTAATGGAAAAATGCAACACAAAGACAGTTCCAATCACCCCCGATTAACATGCCTTGAAGCACCTTTCGACTTTCGGTATCGGTGGCTGCGGCAGGCCGGAGTCGGTTCCCGTATGGTTTGCTCTATTCTGTTTGCTCTGCTGCTCATGTCGATTTTTCCCGAAGGGGCGCTATGCGGTCCTTCAGGGGCGGCAGGCGGACCGCCGCCGCTGGTGACGGTTGCGAAAGTCACAGAGCAGGATGTCAACCCGCCGGCGGAATATGTGGGCCATATGGAGGCCGTCCAGACCGTGGACCTGCGGGCACGTATCCAGGGGTTTCTTGAACAGGTCAAGTTCAAGGAAGGAAGTGATGTGCGTGCCGGCGATCTACTCTATGTCATTGAACAGGCGCCTTACCAGGCCAAGGTTGACGCCGACACGGCCAGTGTGACCCAGGCAACAGCGACCTTCACCAAAGCCCGTCAGTATCTGGAACGGGTCCGGACGGTTCGCTCCGGTGGAGTGTCCGCAGCAGACATCGACGATGCCGTGGCCGAAGAACTTCGGGCCAGGGGTGAGCTCGAAGAGGCCAAAGCCAACCTTGAGCGGTCCCAACTCGACCTGGGATACACCACGGTCAGGGCGCCAATCAGTGGACGTATCGGGCGCACCGCTTTCACCAGGGGCAACCTGGTGAATCCTGCATCCGGACCGCTGGCCCGTATTGTTCAGATAGATCCCATCCGTGTGGTTTATTCCGTCAGCGAAAACGATCTTGTCTCCCTTGAGATGGCCTTTAAAGACGCGGCCAGTGGCAAAAAACACGCCATGCTGGCACCACGAATTAAACTGCTGGGGGGTCAAATTCTTAAAACTTCCGGGCAGATAGATTTCGTGGACAACACGGTGGACCCGGGCACAGGAACCATTGCGGTGTGGGCTCTGTTCGATAACCCGGACGGTACGTTGCTGCCGGGGCAATATGTTACCGTTCTCGTTGCCCGAAGCCAACCCAAACTCATGACCGTAGTGCCCCAATCGGCGATTTTGGAAGACCACGACGGACGCTATGTACTGATTGTGGATGGCAAGAACCGGGTGGTTCAGCGACGGGTCAAAACCGGCCCTGTGGTCGGCGTCAACTGGGCCGTCGAATCGGGTCTGACCGTAAATGAGAGGGTCATCGTCGAGGGTGTCCAGAAAGTCCGGCCCGGTCAGATAGTGAAAACTGCTACCGCCGACAAGCAACAAGGGAGGTGATGCATGTTTTCACAAATTTTCATTGAACGCCCGCGCCTGGCCATGGTGGTATCCATCGTACTTACCCTGGCCGGACTCATTGCGCTGTTTAACATTCCCGTGGCCCAGTATCCCCAGATCACCCCGCCGGAGATCCGGATAACCACCGTCTATCCCGGCGCCAATGCCAGGGTTGTGGCCGACAATGTGGCCGCACCCATCGAAAAAGAGGTGAACGGTGTGGACAAAATGCTCTATATGTCCTCTTCCTGTTCCAATGATGGACGATATACACTGGCCGTCACCTTTGCGGTGGGCACCGATCCGGACATTGACCAGGTCAACCTGCAAAACCGCGTCCAACTGGCCACGTCCAAGTTGCCCCAGGCGGTGGTGGACCAGGGTATCGATGTGCGCAGACGATCCACCGACATATTGGGTTGGGTAGAATTCTTTTCCCCTCAGGGCACCCGGGACAAACTTTTTTTGAGCAACTATGTCAGCCGAAATATCAAAGACGCTCTGGTGCGTATCGACGGCGTCAGTGATGTCTTTATTTATGGTGAGTTTGAGTACAGCATGCGCATCTGGATGAACCCGGAGCGGCTCACCGCCCTGGGACTGACTGCCGACGATGTGATTTTGGCCATCAGGCAGCAAAACATCCAGGCCGCCGTGGGGTCCATAGGAACATCGCCCGCCGACACCGGCCAGCAGATCCAGTACACCCTGAGAGCCAAGGGGCGACTTGATAATCCTGTAGATTTTGAAAACATCGTCATGCGTAGCAACGACCAAGGCGGTCTGGTGCGCGTTCGCGATGTGGCCCGGGTGGAACTTGGCGCCAAGTCCTACATCACCCGATCGATTTTCAACGGCCAGGCGTCCTTGGCCATAGGCATTTACCGGTCCTCGAACGCCAACGCCCTGGACACCATGAAAGCGGTGCGGGCCAAACTCAAACACCTTGCCCGTCGCCAGCCCAGCGATGTGCAATACAATGTCATTTACGACACCACCAAATACGTTTCAGCGGCCATTCATGAAATTGAACTGACACTGGTCATTACCTTCCTTCTGGTCCTGTTCGTGAACTACATCTTCCTGCAGGACTGGCGGGCGACTCTGGTGCCAACGGTAACTATTCCTGTTTCTCTGATCGGTACATTCGCTGTGCTGCTGGTCTTGGGGTACAGCGCCAACACCCTTTCCCTGTTTGCCCTGATCATGGCCATCGGCCTGGTGGTGGACGACGCCATCGTGGTGGTGGAAAACGTTTACCGGGTCATGGATAAACGTAAACTCAGCGCCAAAGCAGCAACCATCCACGCCATGGGCCAGGTCACAGGACCGATCGTCGCTACCACCCTGGTGCTTTTGGCCGTGTTCGTACCGGTGGGGTTTATGCCCGGCATCACCGGCCAGCTCTATAAACAATTTGCCGTGACCATTTGCACGGCCGTGGTGATCTCGGCGATCAATGCCCTGACCCTGAGCCCGGCCCTGTGCGCCGTGTTGCTCAAAACTCCGAAAATCCCTCAACATGGACCCCTTGCCTGGTTTAACCGGGCCCTCGATGCTTCACGTAACGGATATGTGGCCGGCGCCTCATTTTTGATCCGCCGGCTGGCCGTTACAGGGTTGCTTTTTATCGGCATTACCGGCGCCGCCTGGTTTCTGTTCAACCACAGCCCCGCCAGCTTTCTGCCCCAGGAAGATCAGGGTGTTTTATTTATTAACATTCAATTGCCTGAAGGGGCATCGCTTGCCCGTACCAACAAGATTATGGAACAGGCCACCCGAGCGTTGCAGGACATTCCTGGTGTTGAGAGTACCCTTGGTGTGAGCGGGTTCAGCCTGCTCAGCGGTACGGCCGAGAATGTGGGATTAGGCATTGTTGTCCTGAAACCATGGGACGAGCGCACTCGTCCTCATCAGCAACTTGGAGCTATCGTGGGACAGGCCCAGGCGATATTGGCCGCCATCTCCTCGGCCAATATTTTTGCCTTTGCCCCGCCGCCCATTTTTGGGCTGGGTACCACCGGCGGCTTTGATTTCCGGCTCCAGGCCCTTGAAGACCAGTCTCCCAGGGAAATCGCCGCGGCAACTCGGTCTCTGGTCATTGCTGCCAATCAGGACCCGACCCTGAGTCGGGTCTTTTCCACCTACACGGCCGACACGCCCCAGATCTTCGTAAATCTCGACCGTACCCGGGCCGAGACCCTCAAGGTGCCGGTCAATCGGGTGTTCTCCACCCTTCAGGCCCAACTCGGATCGAGGTACGTTAACGATTTCAATCTTTACGGCCGGACCTATCAGGTCAAGGTTCAAGCCGATGCGCCCTACCGCAACACCTTAGAGGACATCAATCAATTGTACGTGCGCAGCAACGTCGGCAAGATGGTGCCCATGAAAAGTCTGATCACTCTGTCCACGTTCCTGGCACCCCAAACCGTTTACCGTTACGACCAGTTCACCAGTGTACAGATTAACGGCAATGCGGCCCCGGGCTTTTCCTCGGGAGAGGCCATGACAACCATGGAACGGCTGGCGTCCAAGACCCTCCCGCCCGGCTACGCCTTCGACTGGTCGTCCATGTCCTTTCAGGAACGCAAAGCCGGAGGCAAGGTATTGCTACTGTTTGCTCTGGCCCTGCTTTTTGGTTATCTGTTTCTGGTGGGACAGTATGAGAGCTGGAATATCCCCCTGTCCATCATCTTATCAATTCCGGTATCCAGCTTGGGAGCGATGGCCGGTTTGTGGATTGCAGGGATTAACCTCAGTATCTACGCCCAGATCGGCCTGGTCCTGCTGGTAGGGTTGGCCGCCAAGAACGCCATCCTGATCGTGGAATTTGCCAAGGACCGCCGGGAGCAGGGATATTCCGTGGATAAGGCTGCCATTGAAGGGGCAAAAATCCGCTTTCGTCCGGTGCTGATGACCGCATTTACCTTTATCCTTGGCGTAGCGCCTTTGGTGATCGCCACCGGCGCCGGCGCCAACAGTCGCCGGGCCATCGGCACCACGGTCTTTTCCGGCATGCTGGCGGCGACCCTGGTGGGCATCTTCCTGGTTCCGCCGTTGTATTACGCGTTTCAGACATTCCGTGAAAAAGGCAGCGCCTGGCGCGTGCGGGATCGGACGAAAGTGAAATCCTAAGGATAAAAAGCTTATGAACCGTTCAATAAAAAAATGTATTTCAAAGCGTGATAATCATGAGATCCATAACGTTCAAAGGACATCATTATAAACAGGCAGTCCGATGGATGCGATGCCCCCTGACCGTCCTGCTGCCTGTGGTCACCGCCTTGGTCATAGCCGGATGTGCGGCGGTTGGGCCGGACTATGCCCGGGTGGAGCCTGATGCGCCCCAAGAGTGGCACACCCAACTCCGGGGTGGCCTGACCACCGACTTGCCGAAGCCCGAAACCCTGGCCCATTGGTGGCGTGCACTGAATGATGCGGAACTTTCCGGTCTGGAAGAACGTGCCGTCAAAGGCAATCTTGATCTCAAAAAAGCCTTAGCGCGAATCAATGAAGCCCGGGCTCTCAGAGGCATCAGCAAAGCAAGTCTTTTCCCCACTCTGGATGCCTCCGCTTCTGCCACGAATTATCGCAGCAGCGAAAGCGGCTGGTCAAGAAAGGAAAACAAACTTTATTCAGCCGGGTTTGACGCCGGCTGGGAACTGGATATTTTCGGCGGGGTGCGACGTTCGGTGGAGGCGGCCCAGGCAAATCTCGAAGCCACTCAGGAGGACCTGTGCGACGTGCTCGTGAGTCTTCTGGCCGAGGTGGCCCTGAACTATGTGGAGGTGCGTACCTTTCAGACCGCTTTGACGGTGACCGAATCTAATATCAAGTCCCAGGAAGAAACCTACGAACTGAACCGTTCACGGTATACTGCCGGGATTATTAATGAGCTGGCCGTGCAGCAATCTCTTTACAACCTTGAGCGAACCCGTTCGCTGATACCTACCCTGCAAACCGGACTTGAAGCGGCCAAAAACCGTCTGGCGGTGCTGCTGGGCGAAAAGCCCGGAGCGGTCCATCGGGAACTGGCCACGCGGAAACCCATTCCGGTCCCCCCGGTAACGGTGGCCGTCGGAGTCCCGGCAGAGACCCTGCGCAACCGGCCCGACATCCGTCGGGCAGAACGTAACCTGGCGGCCCAAACGGCCCGGATCGGCGTGGCCACGGCGGATCTTTATCCCAAATTCCGTTTGATGGGTACCATAGGACTTGAATCCGTCTCCACGGGAAATTTTTTTACCGCCGCCAGTCGGACCTGGAGCATAAGTCCCGGCGTCTCCTGGAACATTTTTCATGGCGGCGCCATCCGCCAGAATATCAAGGTGCAGTCTGCCCGCCAGGAACAGGCCTTGATCCAATACGAATCCGCGGTCCTGAAAGCCCAGGAAGAAGTAGAAAACGTGCTGACAGCCTATGCAAAAGAACAACATAGACGGGAATCGCTGGCCGCGGCCACTTCCGCGGCTCAGACGGCAGTCCGGCTGGCCCAAGACCAATACAAGGTGGGACTGGTGGACTTCAGCAACGTTCTGGACGCCCAGCGTTCGCTCCTCTCCTTCCAGGATCAACTGGCCCAGAGCGACGGGGCCGTGACCTCCAATCTGGTACGTCTCTACAAGGCCCTGGGCGGTGGATGGAAATATCCAGAACCGGACGCGGTTACATCGAACACTGTGACCAATTAAAATCACTAGGAAAAAAATTAAGTATCCCGTTCACGGAATAGTTGAGTTAGTAAAAATTCCAAAAAACAAATCCCAAATCATTTACCCTGTTAAATAATGCTTGGCATTAAATCTACGATTTGTTTAACAGGACAGGTCCCAGTTAAATACGTTTCACTGTTACTATTTTAAATTTAACAGGGCAGGCAAATAACACCGACCGAAATTCAAAATCCCAAACAAAAAAACAATCGCTTTGCCTCCGGCCCATAGGGCCTACGGCCCGGAGGGAACCGGTTTGGAATTTGGGGTTTGAGATTTGAGATTTACCCGCCTAAGGCGGGTTAATTTGTAATTTGGTATTTGTAATTTGTGATTTAATTGATCTTTGGCTTTTGGAATTTGGGATCTCAAAAATTGCGTGAGTGGTTGTAAACAAAAAAACTTATGGACTATTGAATTTGTTTTATTTATACTGATTATCCAATATCTTACGCCGGTGGTCCTCGATATGGTTTCTGATAAGTCATGAAAGCATTTAGAAAAATGCATCCCGGGACAATCTTATTGTCCAGTTACCTTGTGACGATCGGTGTCGGCACATTTTTGCTTCTGTTGCCGGCATCCACTGTTTCCGGAACGATTTCTTTTGTCGATGCAATTTTTACCGCCACATCCGCAGTCTGTGTAACCGGCCTGATCGTCGTAGATACAGGGTCCTATTTTACTCTTTTCGGTCAACATATTATTCTTGCTTTGATTCAACTGGGCGGACTGGGTGTGATGACGATTTCAGTGACCATCTTTCTGATGATCGGAAAGCAAGTGTCATTTAAGCAGCGCATGGCTATGCAGGATCTTTTTGCCCATACACCGCGTGAAGATATCAATCAGCTTGTGAAGTCAATTCTCTGGTTCACCGTCATTACGGAACTGTCCGGGATACTGCTGCTAACCGTTCACTGGACCAAAGAATATCCATTAACAAAGGCGCTCTATATGGCTGTGTTTCACTCTGTCTCAGCATTTTGCAACGCGGGGTTTTCCCTGTTCACGAACAGTTTTATGGATTACACGGGTGATGTCTTTCTAAATGTTGTAATCTGCACGTTAATTATCTTCGGCGGAATCGGGTTCCCTGTGGTGTATGACATATATAAAACCGTATTCCGGTCACAAGGGAAACGAGTAAGGCTGTCTGTTCAAACAAAAACCGTTTTAATTACAACCGGCATTTTAATTATGGCGGGAACGGCAGTTTTCTGGAGCGTTGAGCAGAATGCTTCAATACACGGATACTCATTTGTCGGCCGTTTTCTAACTTCTTTTTTTCAGTCCATAACCTGTCGCACCGCCGGATTCAACACGATCAATATTGCCACTCTCGGCAATGCAACCCTCGCATTTATGATATTTTTAATGTATGTCGGCGCCTCTCCGGGTTCTTGCGGCGGAGGGATAAAAACGACTACCCTCGCTGTTCTGGGAAAATTTGCCTGGAGTCGTATGAGGAATAAAATCCGGGTTAACATGTTTAAAAAAAGCATTCCCAAAGATACGGTAGCAAAAAGCACGTCCCTTGTGGTTATATCTATGACTATAATTGTAGCAGCGCTTTTTTTACTCCTTTTAAGCACGCCGGATAATCTGTGTTCCGGTGAACATCATTCACAGTTTCTTTCATATCTGTTTGAAGTGGTTTCAGCATTTGGAACCGTGGGCCTTTCCATGGGCGCTACGACCCAAATTAGCTGTCTGGGTAAATTGTTAATTATCATCATAATGTTAATCGGCCGGGTAGGCGTATTAACCTTTTCCTATTTAATCGCCGGTGTAGAATTAACAAACGGCATTGAATATGCTGAAGAAAATATTATGATCGGATAAACCAACAAAGCATTGCCACAAAGGCACAAAATCTACATTCAGGTGAAAAATGAAAAAAATGAAACGATTTGCAGTCATCGGTTTGGGGAAATTCGGCTTTTTTGTCGCCAAATCACTCTACGAGGACGGGAATGAAGTTATAGCGATTGATGTTGATCGCAATCGTGTTCAGGCGATTAAAGAATTCTGCAGTGAAGCCATCGTAATGGACGCCACTGAAAACGAGCCCCTGAAATCCCTTGGCCTGGAAGTAATGGACGGGGTTATTGTCAGCACCGGAACCAATATCAGTATCAGCATATTAATCAGCCTCCATTTACATGAAATCGGAGTCAAAAAGATTCTGGCAAAGGCACTGGACGAAGATCACGCAAAAATATTGAGCAAGGTCGGCGCCACAGAAATCATCCACCCGGAGAAAGATATGGCATTCAGAGTGGCCAGAGGGTTGTCCAGGCCCAATATTTTGGATTTTATTCCTTTAGAGGAAGACTACAACCTTGTCCAGGTGGGCCCTCCAAGTGCTTTTATCGGTAAATCCCTGAAAGATCTGAATCTTCGAGCCAACTACAATGTGTATGTCATTGCGGTTAAAGAACTCGTTCCCGAAAACTTTATTCTTGTTCCTTCGGCAAGTTTTGTTATTAAGGAAAGCGACATTCTTATGATGCTGGGAAAATCAAAGGATATCAAACGAATCGAGGAATTAAAGTAGCCGGTTTTTTTGAAAGACCACGGGCTGAAAGAATATTTTAAAATGAAAACCGATATTTCATTTTTACAACTTTCCATTTTGACTCTTTTGGGGGGTGCAACAATTATCGGGTTCTATGTGGGTCGCCTGTCAAATCGTATCAATTTGCCCACAATTATCGGTTATATGGCGTTAGGCATCGTTCTCGGACCATCCATTCTGAATATTTTTGAAAAGGGCATTATTCAACAGCTATCATTCTTGTCGGAGATTGGATTAGGATTTGTTGCATTTACTATTGGTTCCGAGCTGAGTCTGGCTTCTTTAAAGCGTATGGGTCCCGGCATTGTTTCCATTATTCTTGCGGAATCTTTGATGGCCTTTCTGCTGGTTGCTGTAGCAGTATATTCGGTCACTCGAGACCTGCCTTTATCAATCATTTTTGGTGCAATGGCGCCGGCCAGTGCACCTGCAGGGACCGTTGCCGTTATTCAGGAATACAAAGCTAAGGGAAGTCTTACAAAGGCGCTTTATGCGGTGGTGGGATTTGACGATGGACTGGCCGTTGTTATTTATGGATTTGCCGCTGCCATTGCAAAGACGCTCCTCATCAGAGAATCTTACCCTGTTACGACAAATATTATATCTGCTCTTGGGACTCCCATGGTAGAAATCAGCTTAAGCTTGATCCTTGGCGGAGTCATTGGAATTGTGTTCTCAAGGCTGGTAGCAACACTCCATAATTCGAGAGATATTTTGATAATCATTTTCGGAGTTGTTTTGTTCGCCACCGGCCTGTCAATCCGTTGGCATTTGTCTTTTATTCTGACCAATATGATGGTAGGCTTCGTGCTCTCCAACAACCAACCTGAAGCGGTGATACGGAGGGTAAGGACACCGCTTGACCAAATCATGCCGCTGGTGTTTTTGCTGTTCTTTTGTCTTGCCGGCACACACCTGAAGATATCCGCCATTACGGCCATAGGAGGCCTCAGCGTGGCATACATCATCGGCCGATCCGCTGGAAAAATTGGAGGGGCTTATCTCGGGGCTTGTTTGGGCCGGGTTGAGAAAAAAATAAAAAAGTACCTGGGATTCGGCATTCTTTCCCAGGCAGGCGTGGCAATGGGTCTTTCGCTCATCGTCATGGATGAGTTCACTCAACTCTCTGCAAAATATAACCTTCCGCATGCAGGAATAATAGGTGCTCATGTGCTGACAACCATTACGGCTACCTGTATTTTTTTTGAAATCATTGGTCCGATTCTTACAAAATTTGCTTTAACAAAGGCAGGGGAAATTTCTATCCAAACAACAGAATAAGATGTTTTATCCGGACATTGTTCCTCGTCAGGAATATTTAACCCGCTTAAAGGAGTGTTATGAAAAAGTCAAAAAGAACAGACCATATCGGCAAGGTGGCTGATTTTTTGAAAGAATCCAAACCGCGTAATGTTCCTAAGGTAAAAGAACAGGCCGGTGTCAGTGAACTTATTGAGGCATTTGTCCAATCCGATCATTCACGTATCGTTTACGTTGTGGATGACCAGGAAAGGCTTAAAGGTATTATCTCCTTAGGGAATCTGGTCAGGCACTTTTTTTTTCACTACCACGATACGCATATCGATAGCCGACACCTTATCAGCATGGCGGTTTCGGAAACGGCAAAGGACTTTATGCATGAAAATGCACTCGTTGCGCGGGTTACCGATGAAGTGGAGGATGTTATCAAGCGTATGATTAAAAACAACATCAAAGAGATCGCGATCTTGGATAATCAAAAACGAGTCATAGCAGACCTCACCATAATTGACCTCCTCAAGTATTATAAGCGCTGCACAGGTAAGGCTTTAATTTGACCTAAAAAACTCCTTCAGATGAAGATCAACAGCAAAACGTGCCGGCACGAATTAATTTAAAATTTTTAAACTTGATGAATTCGTAAAAAGTTTTTAAAAAGATTTTAAGCAAAACCGATTTTTTACGAAACTGTCAAAAAGAAAGGAAAAACCATGATCCATATTGAAAATTTGAGTAAATATTACAAAGACTTATGTGCTGTGGATCAGATCAATCTCGACATTAAAAAAGGTGAAATCCTCGGCTTGCTGGGCCCAAACGGCGCTGGTAAAACAACCACCCTGCGGATGCTGACCGGCTATTTTATGCCCACATCCGGAACCATTCGCGTAAAGGACTATCAGCTTGATGAAAATTTGCTGGAAATCAAAAAGCTGATGGGATACCTTCCGGAATCCGCACCCCTGTACCACAGCATGCTGGTTTATGACTATCTTGATTATGTTGCAGGACTAAGGGGACTGGATAAAGATAAGAAAATTTCCAGAATCCGGCAGCTTGTGGATTTGTGTGGGTTGGATGAAATTATGCACCGGAGTATCGGTGAACTGTCCAAAGGATTAAATCAGCGGGTAGGTCTGGCCCACGCCATGATGGATGATCCGGAAATTTTGATTCTTGATGAACCCACTTCAGGCCTTGATCCCAATCAGATCGCTGAGATACGGGAAATCATCCGGCAGATCGGGGAAGAAAAAACCGTAATTCTTTCAACCCATATTCTGAGCGAAGTTGAAGCAACCTGTGACCGGGTGGTGATTATCGACAAAGGAAAGATCGTTGCAAACGACCGAATGGAAAATCTCAAGCAATCCGCAGGCCAAACTCATTTTATCCATTTAGATATTCTGAGGGCAAATTTTCAAGATGTACACGATAGATTAAGGGGAATTGACGGCGTGGTAGGAATTGAAAAAATTAATAAAAAACCAAACGGCCCGCTTAGCGTGCAAATTGCCTGCAAATCCGCTTCCGACCTGAGAGAAACCGTTTATCAAGAAATAAAACAAACAGACTGGGTTCTCATTGAGTTTCATCAGGAGACCAAAACCCTTGAAACCATATTCCGCGAGCTGACCGAGGAGGACTGACATGCAGCAAGTTATCCGTATTTGCCATAAAGAATTAAAAGACTATTTCATATCTCCCATCGCCTATATTGTCATATCTATTTTTCTACTGGTGACCGGGTGGTTCTTTTTTACAACCTTTTTCTATTATAATCAGGCCGACCTGAGAAACTTTTTTAATTTGCTTCCCATTACTTTTTCCTTCCTGATCCCGGCAGTCACCATGAGATTGTTTTCCGAGGAGCTGAACGTGGGATCTTATGAGATGCTCCTCACCCTGCCGGTGACATTTAAGGATATCCTTCTGGGAAAATTTTTAGCAGGCGTTTTATTTGTGGCCGCGGCCCTGGTGCCAACCTTTTCCTACCCCATATTCATCGCCTTTATGGGCCAGCTTGAATGGGGACCTGTGGCAGGAGGCTATTTGGGAGCTCTGTTACTAGGCGCGTCTTTTGTAGCAGTGGGGCTTTTTGCGTCCTCATTGACCCGTAATCAGATCATCGCATTTATTGTAGGCATGGCCATCTGCTTTACCCTGACCTTGATCGACAAAATGCTCTTTTTCTTTCCCGGGCCGCTGTTGGGGGTTATCGGCTATCTGGGTGCTGATTTTCATTTCCAAAACATCGCCAAAGGAATCATCGATTCTCGGGATATTGTCTATTTTTTAAGTGTGGTCTTTATCGGTCTTTACGGCACCCATCTGGTCATGCAAGAAAAAAATTAAGGAGAATAAAATGGGCAAGCAAAAACCATATGCAAAATATATAAAGCTTTTAATTTATCTGGTGATCATCGTCCTTATCAATGTGGCCGGCATGACCCTATTTTTCAGGATAGATCTCACATCAAACAGTCTCTATTCCATATCCGAAGCAAGTAAAAAGGTGGTATCCACACTTTCCGAGCCGTTAACCATAAATGTGTTTTTTACCAAAAACCTGCCGGCCCCATACAATAATACGGAACGGTATCTTCATGATCTGCTTGAGGAATATGCTATCCATGCCAACAAATATTTTAACTACCGGTTTTATGACGTCAGCCCCGAGCCCGAAGGAATCAACCCTTCGGCACAGGAAAATCAGAAACTGGCCAAAAATTATGGGATTCACCCGGTTCAAATTCAGGCGTTTGAAAAAGATGAAGTAAAATTTAAAAAGGCTTACATGGGCCTGGTATTAATTCATGGTGATATGGTGGAGCAAATTCCCACAATTACCTCCATCAATGGGTTAGAATATAAATTGACCACGGCCATACAGAAGCTAAACAACAAAATCAGTGCATTATTAAGCCTTGCGGATAAAATTCAGGTCAAACTGTTTCTGTCTTCTTCCTTAAAATCTGTTGCACCGTATATGGGTCTTAGCGAACTACCTGACTATCCAGGCAAGTTGAAAGAAATTATTAACGAAGTCAATTCCAAAAATTACGGGAAACTCGAATATACCTATATCGACCCCTCAACCGTGCACACAGATCAACAATCCTTAGATAAAT
>JBARSG010000336.1:0-9188 GCA_049644625.1 Desulfobacterales bacterium
TTGCCATGATCTCATCGTAAACAATCTCTTTAAACATCATCACATGAGGTTTGAGCCCGAGGAAAGCCAAAAATTTTTAAGAAATGATTTAAATAGACTATTACCGCTGATCCGCTACAATAAAAACAGGTCAGTAATATATATTGACAAACAACTTTTTATGATCTATTAATAGACTATAAAAATACCATAAAAGGATCATACCATGGAACTTAGTCAAGCCATAAAACCTATTAGCTATTTTAAGGCGCATGCTGCCGATGTGATCCGTGAGCTTAACGAACAGCACGGCACCATGATCATTACCCAACACGGAGTAGCTAAAGCGGTCATTCAGGATATCACCGAGTACGAACGGATTCAAGAGGCCCTGGCTCTGCTCAAAATGGTCGCTCAAGGGCAAAAGGACTTTGAAGAAGGAAAAACCATTCCTGCCGGTCAGCTGCTTAAAGAATTTGACGACATGATTTCAAAGGATTTTTCTAAAAAATGAGCTTTGCTGTCGAATTTACCACCGGGGCCAGGCAAGACCTGTTAAAAATTTACCGCTACATCAAAGCCGATGGAAGGCCTGAAACGGCCAAGCGGTTATACGAGACACTCTCGCAGGCTTGTGACAGCTTGTCACATAACCCTGAGCGCAGTCACGTCCCATCTGAACTTGAAGGTCTCAGCGAAACGTTATGCCGTCAAATTGTCATTAAAAATTTTCGAATAATCTATCAGATCGTCGATAAAATGGTTATTGTCCACGGCGTTATAGACGGTCGCCGTAACATACGGGAAACCATGCGCCAACGGGTGTTAATCTGAATAAAATATTTTTCCCATTTTGTGTACGATCATTTAGGGTAATACTATGTCGGTGCAGTGGGCCAACAGAGGAGCAAAAACCTCTTCCGATACGTGCTGAAATGCGCGATCAAGGGGGTCGGTTCTGCCGAAGCACCGCTCAAAATACGGATCTTCTGACTCTCCCCTTGCAAAATCGTTTCCGATCCATTTGTTTTTGGCAGAGTTTAAGGCCTCAGGTATCGTCTGATGCTTCATCAAGAGCTTGCGAGCATATTCAAAGGAGGATTCTGGGAAAAAATGCAACGGCTCTGACATGCCCTTCCAAAAAAGTTTAAGAAGACCGTTTAGAATACCAGTGGAGTTTGAAACCGGGGCAAATTCCCAGGCGGCATCTTTGCACAACAGAAAGCTTTTAACCAGTGATTTTCCTTCAATCAAAACACAAAGTATAACATGATTAACCCATGTTTCTAATAGATATTTTGGTTTTGTTCTTACATATCGAATCTGGATCAGCCCCTGTTCATAAATATCCGTAAGACGACCGCAAAGATTAAAACCCGCAATGTTAATGTCAACAGTATGATCATCCAAACGTTTGCCGGTTATGTGATCTTCAATTTTCCTGACAAAACCTTCAGCATCCAGACTCATTTCATTATAGACAAATTCTCCCACATTTCCGTGAGGAAGTTGTCCGGAGGCTTTTTTCACAGGGAAAAAATCTTTGAGATCTGATCCGGATAGCCTGTGTAACACCATTTCCTGATCAAGCACATATTTTTCCAGATGCCCCAGACTGAAATTTTCTCTTTCATCGGATACGTCTGCCCTCTCAGGCAAATATATGCCCAGACGCTTTTCAAGGAGAAATTTGGTCGGATTGCTGAAAAAGGCGCTGAACTCTTTAATGTCAAGATGTTTCCATTCTTGGGCAGGATCGGGCAGCTTGCTCGAAATCAAACCGGGAATATCTTTGCGCTCATACCGGCTGCAACCGGCTGCAAAATTTTCCCTGGAATAACTGAACAGTTTACCGCCGGATTTAAAATATTCCGGTGAAAAGGCCTGGAGTCTGTGCAATGTGACCACCTGATCTTCTGAAAGGCCGAATCCTTCCTTTATATAATCCATGAGTTCGCTCACAAGAACAGACGGGGCGATCCGTGTATTGTCACGGATGCTCCGGCCCACATAACTTATATAGAATTTATTTCTGGCCGAGATAATGGCTTCCAGGAAAAGGTATTTGTCGTCATTTCGCCGTGACCGGTCGCCGATCCTCGGATTTTTTGCCATCAGATCAAAGCTTAATATTTTTGATTCCCGCGGAAAAGCATCCATGTTCATCCCCACAAGGCAAACCACTTTAAAGGGGATGCTTCTCATGGGGAGCATCGCGCAAAAGGTTACACCGCTTGAGATAAAACCGGTTCCAAAATTTACAGATTCAAGAAGATTCTCCAAAAAGCATTTCACTACTTCAATTTCCACAGGCCCATCAAATCCGGATAATTCTTCTGTCCGTGACAGGGTATCCAGAATTCGCCGCAGAACTTGTATTTCCTGTTCTGAATCCTCATCCAGAGCAAAAAACCCCTCTAAAATTTCAACAAGCTTCACGTGCCACTCACTTAATGTTCGGGGCGAGTCAAGGGAGCCGATGCAGGTAAATACCCGGTCTAAAAAGTTCAGAAATTTTCCCAGTATCTTTACTTCTCCCCCTTCAATTGGGTCATAAGGGAGTATTCCTGAAAACATGTTACGGTCCAGGCCCGGCATTGCATACCCTAAAAGAAGTCTCTCGATTCCGGCTTTCCATGTGTTTTCAGAAAAACCGGGAAGCCCAAGCTTGCGACGGAAATCAGCATCCATTCCCCACCGGATATTGGTTTCTTTAATCCAGCGTTCTGCAATTTCAATGTCCGATTCCGTCAGGCCGAATCGCTCTTTTATGCCTGCAGATTCCAGCAACGCCATCACACGGGTTGTGCCGAGCCTGCTGCCTTTGAGATCGAGTATGGACAGAAATCCCTCGATGATACGGCTTTCTTTTCTTAATCCCCGGTCCGCAATGGTGAAAGGAATCCGGAGTGCTTCATCTGTCTGTGCGTCAAACACGGCCTGTATGAACGGTGCATACGATTCGATATCAGGGGCCATCATCACAATATCTTTGGGCAGAAGATCAGGGTCTTCTTCAAACATGGCAAGGAGATTGTCATGAAGAACTTCGATCTCCCTCATGGGACTGTGGCAGGAATGAATCTGAACTGAAGTGTCAGAATGCTGTTGCAGGGAGAACCTGTTACGGGAGGGGGAAGAAATACCGCTTGTATTGAGGTCGGGGACTGAATCTAAACGGGAAAAGCCTCTGTCTTTTAAATTTAAAATATCCGACTGGATTTTAGAAAGCATACTACGTTCTTCCGCATCCTTGAATTGTTCGAACATCTGGCAATCCATCCCGCTGATCATTGAAAAGAAATTTCTCCCCAAAGTCCCCATGGAAGCCAGAAGCCGGTTCCCCTCTTCCAGGTAGAGTTCCTCTGTGACTCCCGTTGATGTTATATATTTTCTCTGTATCTCTTTTATTTGCCTGGGGGAAACAATCTCCGCCCAGTATTCCCTGCATGGGTTCATCAGAAAAAGATTCACCTGAGAAAGCCGTGATATTTCAATAAACGTCTCCAGATGAAAAGGAGGCAAATAAGATATTCCGAATATGGATATCCGATCGGGAAGATTTTTTATTTCATGGGGTTGTTTTTTGATCTTTTCAAGAAGAGTTTTTCGCATCCGGGCTCGATGTAAGCTTTCTTTTCCGGATGAAATTTCTCTCCAGAGCTGTGCCTGCCAGTGGTCTTCCTTACCCTTTTCCCATCTGAAAATCATTTCCGGCCGGAAAACAAGGTACTGGTCAAACAGATCGGCTATTTTTTGCGAAATCTGAAACAGCTTCATGCCATTTTTATCATCGACCATATACCTTTTCATGCTTTCATAACCCGGCAAATGAATGGATGACTGCAAGATATTCATAATCTTGAAGGTCATGGCAACCGGATCAAACGGGGAGTCTTCCGGCAGATCGGGAATTATTTTTTTAACAATTTCATGTAAAAACAGGTTGGGAAAAAGAAAAGAACAGTTGGCGCAAATGCCGTTGTGCCCGGCAATTTCCATGGAAACCCAGCGCTCCATTCCCCTGCTCTGAACAACGATAATCTCCGGGACAACCGGAGAAGGCAGGGGTTCTCTGACAATCCGTGCCAGTTGTTGGGCAAGGATCTCCATGTGGTTACTTGTATATATTTTAAGGTTATGCATGGATAGTCCTATATTGACAATCTATCACCTTTCTGTAAGGATTGTAAAGAGGGCACTACCCTGTAATTTTCTTGACTTCGGCCCGGTTTTTTTCGTGAACCCTAAATTCAGATTTTAGGTGTAAAGGGATTATGAAATATAAATCCAGGACAATCACTTTAATAATGACGGCATTCCTTTTTATTGTCATAGGTGCGCCATCTGATGCAAGAATCGTAACGGATCAGCTGGGACGTCAGGTAACGGTTTCGGATAAACCTCGACGTGTTGTATCCCTTGCACCTAATATCACTGAAATCATTTATGCCCTGGGTCAGGAAAATCTTTTAAAAGGCGTAACCTTATATAGCGACTTTCCCCCTGCCGCCGTGAGTCTCCCCAAAGTGGGCTCTTATGTGCAACTCAATTTGGAAAAAATAGTGGCGTTAAAACCTGATCTTTGTATCGCTATCAAGGACGGCAATCCCAGGGTGGTCGCCCGCCGTCTGGAATCTCTTAACATACCCGTCTATGCGGTAGATCCTAAGAATCTGGAAACGGTCATGCAAACCGTTCTGGAAATCGGCAACCTTCTGAATGCCAACCAACGGGCCGACTTCCTCGTGCAACGCATGCGGTCCCGGGTTCTTAAGGTTAAGTCTCTGGTGACAAAAGCCGCATACCGGCCCCGGGTCTTTTTCCAGATCGGTATTTCCCCTATTGTATCTGTGGGAACCGATACCTTTATGCATGAGCTCATCGTCCTTGCGGGCGGAAAAAACCTTGCCCAGGGGCCGGTTGCCTACCCTCGGTTCAGCCGGGAACAGGTTCTCGTCCTTTCCCCGGAAGTATTAATTATCACCTCCATGGCACGCGCCGCGGTATTTGAGCAGGTCAAGGCGGAGTGGAGCCGCTGGCCCAATATGCCTGCAATTCGAGATCATCGCATTTTTCTTGAAGACTCCAATTTTTTTGATCGCCCCACGCCACGGCTGGTGGACGGTATTGAGTTGCTGGTCAAACTGATACATCCCGAACTTTTTGATGAAACGCAGTGAATACTAAAACACCATTGCTTTTAAAACGACTGTCGGTTATTTCGTTATCTCTTTTACTTGTATTGCTTATAGCAATGTTTCTGGGGATTTCCATGGGGTCAACCACTAGTGGAATCAAGGTGGTTTTTCAAAGCTTGTTCAAAGCAAAAGAATCGGACCCCATGCTGGATACCATCATCTGGCAGATTCGCTTTCCACGGGTTCTGTTGGCAACCCTGGTTGGCGCCGCCCTTTCACTGGGAGGTCTTGTTTTTCAGGCTCTGCTTCGCAACCCGCTGGCTGAGCCTTACATCCTTGGAATTTCAGGAGGGTCGGCCATCGGAGCCATCATCGGAATCCTTATCGGATTCTCCAAATTTCCCGGGGTAAGCCTTACAGCCTTTGCCGGAAGTATCGCCATACTTCTGCTAATTCTTGTCATGTCCTCAGGACAAACCATTCTTAAAAAAGATGCACTCCTTCTTTCAGGCGTTATGGTAAACGCTTTTTGTGCGGCGATCATCATGTTTCTCGTCTCTATGACCCAGGACTCCAGGCTTCATAATATTATTTTCTGGCTCATGGGTGACCTTTCAATGGTCGACATCGGCCATGTGGGAATACTTGCTGCAATACTTTGCCCCTGTTTTATCCTGATTTTCTGGTTTTCCAATTCCATGAATCTGCTGCTGATGGGCAAGGAAATGGCACAAACCATGGGAGTAAATATAAAGACGGTAACCGTTATCCTGCTGGTAGCGACTTCATTTATGGTCAGCGCAACGGTTTCTTACTGCGGCCTTGTCGGTTTTGTGGGACTGGTTGTGCCGCATCTTCTTCGACTTGTTTTCGGGCCGGACCACCGGGTGCTTGTTCCGGCATGTGTTCTTGGCGGAGGCGCCTACCTTGTTTTTTGCGATATCCTGGCACGGGTTCTTCCGGAACAGGGCGAGATGCCTGCAGGGGTTATTACCGCAATGATCGGTGCACCGCTCTTTATCTTTTTATTAAAAAAAACCCGGCGATAGTATGGCGATACATGTTAAAAACCTGAATTATTATTATGGGGATTTTCCGGCCCTGAAAAATATTACCTTTTCTGTCGCAACGGGTAATTTTTTCATCATCATAGGTCCAAACGGTTCCGGAAAAACCACATTGCTGAAAGTGATGGCCGGGATCTTGAAATCTCAAGCCGATCAACTGGAGATACTGAACCGCCCTGTTGATCACTATAGCCGCAAAGCTCTGGCACGAACCATTGCTTTTGTTCCGCAGATGATACCGGTCGATTTTCCTTTTTCGGTAACTGAAATTGTACTTATGGGTCGATCACCCTATCTTGGTATGCTGGGACTCGAACAAGAAAAAGATTTGAAAATTGCAACGCAAGCTCTCGCTTTTACCGGCTTAGAACATCTGGCACATCGGAAATTAGACCAGTTAAGTGGCGGGGAACAGCAGCGGGTCTTTGTTGCAAAAGCCATTTGTCAGGAACCCGAAATTATTCTTCTGGATGAGCCCACTGCTTCTCTGGACCTTGCCCACCAGGTCCGGCTCATGGATTTAATGGAAAAATTAAAAAATGAAAGAGGAATTACCGTGGTTATGGTTTCCCATGACGTAAATCTGGCAGCAATGTACGGCGATCGATTACTTTTACTCAATAAGGGGGAAATCATACGGATGGGGAATCCAAAAGAGGTTCTCACGTTCCAAACGTTGGAACAAGTTTATGGCTGCACACTCCTGGTGGATGAGAGCCCTCTCGGTAAAATTCCTCGGGTAACACCGGTACCTCGAAAATATATGAACGTCGACAGGCAGGAAGAATAATAGGTTGGCGCTCCCCGCAGGTTTAGCAGAATAAATTTATTCCAAATCATAATGGAGCATTAAGGCTTAATTTACCTGAATCATATTTTCAGCCGATTTGGGGCAAAATGCCGTCTTGACAATACGATCTTCATTCAGTATTTGAATCTCGATTTCAAGCCGATATCTATTGGTATTGGTTAGATTGTTGTCTTCAGAAGAAATGAGTAAAAAATCGCTCAACTTAGATAATATTTTTCTTGACGTAGCCCCTTTGTTTGGTCTAAGTAATTCTTGTTTTGTTCAGATGCTCGATGTTGAGCTTAATAGGGAACCCCGTTAAAATAGGGGACGGGCCCGCCGCTGTAATCCCGCCCTTTTCTGATTTCATGTGGAAAAGGGAACCCTTTTAGCCATTGTGTGCCACTGTTCGGATATGAATGGGAAGGTTGCTAAGAGGGCGGGGGAGTCAGAAGACCTGTCTGAACATAAGGCGTAACCTTCGTGGACGGGAGGTGCCTTGTCTGGATCTTGAGGATAAAAAAGGGAAATCCCCGGATCGATTTATTTCGGTCCGGGGATTTTTTTTGCCCCGGACCCTAACTATAAAAAATCTTTGGGGAAGGAGGAAAAAATGAAGAAGTATCTATTTGTGATTGTGCTCTGTGCTGTTTTCGTCTTACCTGGATTCAGCCGGGCTGAAGGAGAGAAAAAAGATGCTGATGTGATAACCACAATGAAAGAAGTGGTTGTTACTGGTACGAGGACCGAACAGAGTGTTGAGAGAATTCCAGCCAATGTCACCGTGATTTATGAGGAGGATATTGAGAATTCCAACGCAAGAACTGTATCAGACGTCCTTCGCTCTGAAGAAGGAATCGTTGTCAGAGACTGGCTCAGCAATGGAAAGACAGCGCAGGTGGACCTGCGTGGGTTTGGAGAAACAGCCAACGCTAATACCCTGGTCCTTGTGGATGGGCGTCGTGTCAACGAGATTGATCTCAGCGGGACGGATTGGACACAAATCCCTCTTGAGCAGATTGAAAGGATCGAGATTGTTCGAGGAACAGGAACGGTGCTTTATGGCGATAATGCCGTTGGAGGTGTAATCAACATTATCACAAAGACTCCGTCTGAGAAACTCACTTTTTCTGCGGGAAGCACTGCCGGTAGCTATGGACGAAATAAGGAAAAGATCTCTATTAGCGGCCGAGAGGGAAATATTGCAGCTTCCCTGTTTTCCAGCTATGACTCCACAAACGGGTACAGAGATAACTCACAATTCAGGACAAAGGACATAGGGGGAAAGATTGTCTTTGATCCGATTGAATTCCTCAGCTTGAACCTGAGCGGATCTTATCACTCTGACAACTATGGCCTTCCGGGCGATCTATCGGAGGCGGAGATGGCTGTTGATCCGGAGGCCAGCAATGAGCCTTTTAATGAAGCCGAAGTCACGGATCAGTATCTCAAGCTGGGAGTTAATTTGGATCTGGGGAAATATGGCAGCATTGTCACGGATTTGTCTTATAGGGATCGGGAAAACGACCAATGGTTTTTTTATCCTCCGTCTCTTTGGAACCCATTTCAAACAACATTCGAAAGTGAAACCGAAATAGAAACATGGAGCATTACGCCCAGGTACGTTTGGGATGGAAGAATCTTTACCCATGAAAACACATTTATCGCCGGAGTAGATATCTATTCTTCCCAATATGATCAGAAAACATTTTCGGGAACTGTGGGTTCACCGTCTCCATCCGGGCTTACCGACATTGACAGGGACACCCTGGGATTTTATTTCAATAATGAATTAGCCGTATTGGAAAGTCTTTTTCTGTCCGTGGGCGCTCGACGTGAACGAGTTCAGTACGAACTCAATCAGGAAGACCCCACAGGTTTTTTTGCCCCCCTTGACGATACTTTGACGGAGCGCGAAAATGCCTACAGCGCGGGGCTAACTTTTCAGTACAGTGGTAAATCCTCTGTTTTCTTGCGGGCCAACCGAAGCTTGCGTTTCCCTCTGACGGACGAACTTGTAGTCTGGGTCTGGGACCCCCCGACTTCACGGATTGATGTGAATACAGACCTCAAACCTCAAACAGGAAAACATTATGAGGCAGGGATAAGACATTACTTTGCTCCAAATATCCAGGGAAATGTGACCCTGTTTCGTGCTGAAATCAAGGATGAAATCTTTTTCAACGCCGCCACATTTACTAACACGAATCA
>JBARSG010000337.1:0-1967 GCA_049644625.1 Desulfobacterales bacterium
TTAGACCTGCGGTATCCTCAACTTTTGCAATGTTAGGGTTAAAATAGGCGTGAATAAGACGATTTCTCATACTTATTATATTGGGCCAAGGAATTTGGGGTATACCTTCACGGCATTCTTTTGTTACTTTGTTGGCCGCTTCTCCTATGATTTCTATCGATTTTATAAGCGCCAATACCAATTTCCGATCTTTTTCGATGGAAGCTCTTTCTTCATTTTTAATAAATGATCTGGCTTCCTTAGCTGCATCTAGCATATGGCGCAGTCTTATCCAATCAGATTTCAGCATACTGGACTTCCGCAGAGTCAATGACTTCCTGCCTAAAATAGCGACTTAGATCTTGTGGGGTCCTCAAGTCTACTTTGCGTCCCAGAATCTCAGATAACTCAATTTCAATCCCAGCCAGCTTTATAAGCCCAGGTGTATGTCCTGGGCAAAACTCTACAAGAATATCTATATCGCTGTCAGAGCTGAAATCAGCACGCAGAGCTGAACCGAAAACAGAAAGTTTGCTTATGTAGTGCTTTGTGCAAAATGCTTCGATTATGTCTCCGGAAATATCAACTAACAATTTTCTTTTCATTGATACCACCCCGTTTGTAGCAAGATACATACTAAAAATATCAGGTTTACATAAATTAGCACAAAATAACCTAAAGTGCAATAGTGAAAAAGGGGACGGGGTTGAAATTGCGCGTTTCGTTTTTGTTTTTTGAACCGCCCCAGTGAAATACGAAAAAGGTTTAGGGTTCAAAGTTCAGGGTTCAGCGGTTCCATGATTAAATAGTCCCAAGGGGATTTACCCTAGTACCATCTGCCGGAGCTACAGGGCAGGCAGGGCAAGCGGGATAAATTTGGAGCGTTAGGTTTGTTGGGTTTGTTACTAATAAGAGCATTAATGTTTAGACAGGATTCCAGGATAAACAGGATATTTTTGCCTTTCCGGAAGAAAGGCAAAAAGCATCATCCCTCTTCAAGGGAAGGCGTTCAGTTATTGCGCCAACGAAACAGTAATGCAGGGGAAAAAGCATCCATTGTTGATTCCTCGGCCCTTTTTTCCGCTAAAGCGGAATTGCGTTTTCTCGGCTTCATCTGGAAGCCGTGAAAAAAATCAAGCCAATCCGGTTAATCCTGTCAGAAAACATTTTGGCTTTATGTCTAAATAATTATGAACTCATTAGTAAGATGGTTGCAATGAAATGGAACAAGGACTATCCGAAACATTATAAAAGTTTTGTGTAATGGGGTACGTTGGTGCAGAACGTGCGCAACTTAAATGGTCTGTTTTTCCTAATAAACCACTCCACTATTCAATTAATCGATCACTCCACCAATCAACTATTTGACTACATTGTTAATAGATCAAAGCCGTGATCCTCGAAATGGGGTTTGAAGCAAAAGGCTTTTTCGATCTGATGGTGATGCATGGTAACGAAGCTGACACTGTCGATAAAGCTTAACTGCCTGTTCCCCAGGTTCAGCCAGAGTTCATAGGCTCGTTCATGAGCCTCCGCATCAACCCACCAGACGTCCAGAACCCCCAGAATGTCTCTATACCAGAGCTTTGCCGCCTTAAAACCGATTCTTTTCTGCAACAGCTCTATCGTCTCTGAAACAACATAATTGGATGTTATAAGGGTAACATTGTCATCCAGCAATGTTGGCCACAGGGTCGAGGCTTCCTTGTGATACCGATCAGAACGGTCTATGAGAGCGTAGAACGCTGATGTGTCGACGTATATTTTTGAATCACTCATAATTTAATTAGACACCCCAGTACCATCTACCGGAGCTACGGGGCAGGCAGATAAACACCGATAAACACAGAATATTATTTCACTGCAGAGAAGCTGTTAAAAAATCAGAAAATGGGAAGATAAGAAAAGCAGAAGGTCGGTCCGCCACAAAGAAGGCGGATAAAAGATCAGATCATAAAACGTTTAAAAACAGATCCTCTCACCTTCTT
>JBARSG010000338.1:0-10635 GCA_049644625.1 Desulfobacterales bacterium
CCTGATTGCCAGTTCCGACAAAATAAAGAAAAAACTTGGCTGGAAACCGGAGTATGAGGACTTGGAAACAATTATAAAAACAGCATGGGTATGGCATCAGAGGGAAGCAAACATATAGAAAAAGGCCCGGTCCTATGAAAAATAAACTGAATGTATATCCGATCCTGCTGGCAGGTGGGTCAGGAACCCGTCTCTGGCCCGTATCAAGAGAACTCTATCCAAAGCAACTCGTTAAATTTATGGGTAATGATTCACTTATTCAAAGCACCATTAAACGGTTGGTCCCTTTGCTCGATGAGGGAAATATCCGCATTGTTTGCGGGAAAGAACATGTTCATGAAATTGCAAGACATATTGAGGAAATCGGTATCAGGACAGATGAAAAGATAATTGCGGAACCTTGTGGCCGCAATACGGCGCCTGCCATTCTATTGGCCATGCTCCATATCCTTAATAATGAAAAAGATGCGGTGTTATGCATTTTTCCCGCTGATCATGTGATCCGCAATAATGATGCTTTTCACGAAAAAATATTATCCTCAATAAAACTTGCCGAGATGGGATATATTGTGACCTTCGGAATCAAACCCAATTATCCGGAAACGGGCTACGGATATATTGAGGGCGCCGGTGAAATCAGGGAACACGCCTTTTCTGTAAAAAGATTTGTTGAAAAGCCGGATATGGAAACGGCCAAGAGATATGTTGAAGCGGGCAACTTCTTCTGGAATAGTGGAATGTTTACATTTAAGGCATCTGTAATGATGAAAGAGTTGAAGATCCAACAGCCTGAGCTTCTTAAAAAAATGGAGCAGCTGGATTTATCCGGAAGTATGGTATCTCAAAAAGACTATGAACGGTTGCCGAATATCTCTATCGATTATGCTGTTATGGAGAAAACGGACAAATCTGCCGTGTTGCCTTCAGACTTCGGATGGAGCGATGTTGGATCATGGAAATCTTTATATGATTTCATTCCAAAGGATGCAAACGGCAATGTTATTGACGGCGACGTTATTTCCAACCATACGAAAAATTGTTTTATCATGGGCTATGAACGGCTGATTGCAACCAACAAAATTAAAAATATGGTTGTTGTGGAAACGCCGGACTCTGTATTTGTTTCCGATATGGAAAGCAGCCGGGATGTGAAATCTATCGTGGAAAAGCTAAAGCAAAGGGGGCGGAGTGAATATCAAAAGCATAAGATATCATACTCCCCCTGGGGAACCTCAACCGTGATGCAAATGAATGATGATTGCGGGGTAGAGAAACTTATCCTATATCCCGGCTCAGAACTTGAGACCAAAACCGATCTCTCCGCTAGAAAACAGTTGCTTGTCATCCGAGGGGTGGCGAGAACAACCATAGACAATCAGAGCGAGCTGTTGAATAAAGGGGAATCCGTGATGCTTTCTGAAAATCAGAGTGTTATGGTCGAAAACATCGGAAATGGGCCTCTTAATATTATTAGTATAACGTTGGATTTTTAAGGAATTGCGGACAATAAAGGTTAAAAAAATATGCATAAGGAAAACAACGGTGAAATACGATTAAAACTGCTTGAGATGATAGAGCAAAAAACAGCCCGAGTCGGTATCATCGGCCTTGGCTATGTGGGATTGCCGCTGGCCATTCATTTTGGGGGAAAGGGGTTTAATGTTATCGGTTTTGATCTGGATTCACGAAAAATCGATAAAATTCTCCATGGAGAATCTTATATCAAGCACATTCCGGCAGATCAGATTAAGAAAATGATCGATGCAAAACAGTTTGATGTAACCATTGACTTCAGCCGTTTAAGAGAGGCGGATTGTATACTGATCTGTGTGCCGACACCCCTTTCCGACAAGATGGAGCCGGATTTGAGCTTTCTTTTGGAAACTACCGAGACCATTGCAAATAATTTGCGCAGAGGGCAGCTGATTGTTCTTGAGAGTACAACCTATCCCGGGACCACTGAGGAAATGCTTCTCCCTCGACTTTCGTCACATGACATGAAGGTTGGGCAGGATTTTTTTCTTGCCTTTTCTCCGGAGAGGGAAGATCCGGGAAACAAAAAATTCACTGCCACCAATATCCCTAAAGTCGTGGGTGGCGTCACAAGTTACTGTCTGGAAGTCGCAACGGATCTGTACAACTCCATTACCCGGTCGGTGCCTGTTTCTTCTACTCAGACAGCCGAACTGACCAAGCTTCTTGAAAATACCTTCCGTTCCGTGAATATCGCACTGGTTAACGAACTGAAGATCCTTGCTCATAAGATGGGAATCGACCTGTTTGAAGTTATTGACGCCGCAGCCACAAAGCCCTTTGGGTATACGCCGTTTTATCCCGGACCCGGCCTGGGGGGACATTGTATTCCCATCGATCCGTTTTATCTGGCCTGGAAAGCAAAAGAGTATGATTTTTCAACTCGTTTTATTCAACTTGCCGGAGAGATCAATGTTTCCATGCCGTATTACGTGATTGAAAAAACAGTGGAAGCTCTCAATAAAAACAAAAAGAGCCTTAATGGAAGCCGCGTGTTAATACTTGGAATCGCCTACAAGAAGGATGTGGATGACGATAGAGAGTCTCCGGGTTATGCAATCATGAAAATGCTTTTGGAAAAGGGCGCCATTGTAAGCTACAATGATCCGTGGATACCCAAGCTGCATACCACCCGAAAATACAATTTTCAGATGGAGTCAACTCCCATTAATCGAAAAATCCTTGCTGAAATGGATGCTGTGATCATTGTTACCGATCACAGCGACTATGACTTTGCCGAAATCGTAAAGCATTCCAATCTGATTATTGATACCCGAAATGCCACAAAGGGGATTAAGGGGGCAAAAGAGAAGATCGTCATGGCATGAGAAAGGAAAATAGAATATGAAAGGAATAATTTTGGCCGGCGGTTCCGGAACCCGGCTTTATCCCATTACCCGTGTTGTAAGCAAACAGCTTTTACCTGTCTATGACAAGCCCATGGTCTATTACCCGCTCTCTGTTTTAATGCTGGCCGGGATACGGGAAATACTTCTTATTTCTACGCCTGAGGATTTACCTTTATTTAAAAAACTCCTTGGAGACGGCTCTCAACTCGGGATTTCTTTGTATTACGAAGAGCAACCACGGCCCGAAGGACTGGCGCAGGCCTTTATCATCGGCAAATCATTCATTGGGAAAGATTCGGTCTGCCTTATTTTAGGGGATAATATCTTCTACGGCCACAATCTTACCGATATACTGAAAAGAACTGTTCAGCTTAATAGAGGCGGTCTGATTTTCGGGTATTTAGTGCGTGATCCGCAGCGTTACGGTGTTGTAGAATTTGATTTCAACGGGAAGGTCATCAGTATCGAAGAAAAGCCGAAAAAACCCAAATCGAATTATGCTGTGCCGGGTCTTTATTTCTATGACAATGATGTGGTGGAAATTGCTGCAAAACTCAAGCCGTCCGCTCGGGGTGAGCTTGAGATTACAGACGTTAATATGGAGTATTTGCGCAGGGGTGAGCTCCATGTGGAGCTTCTCGGGAGAGGCTATGCCTGGCTTGATACAGGTACTCAAGAAGCCCTGCAGCAAGCGGCCAGTTATGTCCAGGCTATTCAGGAACGGCAGGGACTTAAAATATCATGCGTTGAGGAAATCGCTTTTCGCCTGGGCTACATAAACAAAAGGGAACTGGCAGATCTTGCATCCGAAATGATGGGAAACGAGTACAGCCAATATCTGATGAATTTAATTGCTGAAGATGAAAATAACAATAAACTATTGGATAAGAAACTTTAACTAAAGGGAGAGATTACGGTATAAAAATTCCATGGCACGTGTGCCGAAAAATCAGATTCTCAATGAAGGAAGGAATAATATGGCGAAAAAGACGATCGGCTTTGTTGGGCCGGACGGCAGGACCTGTATGTGTGCCTATACGATATCAACCGTTGAAAGCGAAAAGTTTGTTGGCGCCATCATTAAGGGCATGACCGGTATGGGCCCGGTACTGGACGCTGTCAGGGGAAAGAAAGAATGGACAGTGAAAATTTTTCCCGTTCAAGGAAACTCAGTTGCTGATTACAAGTCCGCTATCATAACAGCTTTTGAAAACGGAGAAATTGACTATGTTGTGATTATGCCTGAAGATTTGATTTATGAAGGCATCGTAAATGAACTCATTGAGGCGGGTTATGGGGATCAGGTCATTGGCCTGACAAAAGAAGCGTCTTTCATCGAAGGGGATAAGGTTAAGGCAAAGATCTGGATGAGAAGAGCCGGTGTGCCGGTTGCCCCGTTCAAAGTGGCGGATGCGAAAAACCTGCAGCAAATAAAGAGTATTGTTACTCAGTTCATGCGCAACCACGGCGGCGCAGTTTTCAAGTATCCTTACAGCGCGAGCGGCAAAGGTTCCCGACCGGTTTTCCGGGTTGAAGACATTCTCGACGTATGGAATATACTGCTGAAAGATTATAGCGAAAACTACAAGATACGGCACGGAGACAATAAATGGCCGCTTTTGATTGAAGCCTGGAAATCCGAAATTGAGATCAGCTTTACCGCTTTAATTGACGGAACGGGCAACTTTTGCATTCTCCCTACGGCCATGGATTATCCCCTTCGCTTTGAAGGGCCCCCAAGCCAGACCAACCCGGTTACCGGGGGTATGGCTGCAATCGGTATGCACCCTGCTGAGACGCCTGACCTTATAAATTTGGTCGGCAATAAAGTGATCCGGCCTTTTGTAGATCAGATGAAAGAGGGAGGGATTCTCCGGCCCTGTATCCTCTATCCGGGCTGTCGCGTGTCCATGAATCCGGTTACCGGAAAACCCGTGGGTATTCTTGTTTATGAAATGAATATTCGGGCCGGTGAACCTGAGATGCAAGTTGTTGCCCGGCGGCTTAAAAATCTGGGCGAACTGCTTGTTGCCGCACTCCATGGCCGGCTTGATGCGGTGTCTCCGGATGTGCGCAGGGATCAAATTTCTATCTGTCTTGCGCTGGTTACGGGCCCGGGTGGAGCCCAGGGGCAGAGGGGATATCCTGATTCTTATACCAAGTATGAACCGGTTCTTATCAATTTCAAGAGCCTCGCAAAACGGGGCATTCTTATTGTTTCGTCGAATATCAGCTGGGATCAAGAAAAACAACAACTCATATCCGACGGCTCTCGGGTGTGCTACCTTAGCAAAAATGCGACGGTCAAACCCGGAGAGAAGAGAGGTGACGTGGCGAAAAAACTCAGGAATACGCTCTTGCAGGCATTTGACCAGGGTCTGGTCAGGGTGGTTCCGCGGGAGGCACATGAAACTTTTGAAGCGGCGGAGATATTGTTTGAACAAGGCAATATTACCGAGGCCGAATTTAATAAAGCCCGGGCGGCTTTTGAGAAGTCGAATCGTCTGGATCTTCGCCGCGACCCCGGCCGGATTTATGAGGAATGGGATAAACTTTATTCTGATTGGCAACTTGCCGTGTAACCCAAAAGGCTCTGCAGGAATCACTTTTGAACATCAACCTGAATGAGGAGAAATCTCATGAAAGTGTTGGTCAGCGATAATCTGGGACAAGCCGGTATCAAGATGCTGCAGGAAGAAGACGGAATTGACGTTGATGTCAAGACCGGACTGTCTCACCAGGAACTTAAACGCATTATCGGAGAATATGACGCTCTTATTATCCGGAGTGCAACACAGGTGTCAGCGGATCTTTTAGACGCTGCAACGCGACTTAAAGTTGTGGGTCGTGCCGGGATTGGTCTCGATAATGTGGATATCCCGGCGGCGACCAAGCGCGGAATCGTTGTGATGAATACTCCCGGAGGCAATGTTATTACCACTGCCGAGCATTCCATCGGCATGTTACTGGCCCTTTCGCGCAATGTGCCCGAAGGCACCGCATCATTGAAGGCCGGACGCTGGGACAAGAAGAAACTGCAGGGAAGAGAAATATTCAACAAAACCCTCGGAGTGATCGGATATGGAAAAATCGGGTCTATTGTGGCCGATCGCGCGCGGGGGCTGAAAATGCAGGTAATTGTTTACGATCCTTATGTAACGTCCGAGCAGATGGAAAAAGCCGGATTTGAGAGTGTTTCCCTTGAAGATCTATACCGCAGGTCCGATTACATCACGGTGCATGTGCCCAAGTTTAAGGAAACCATCGGGTTGCTGAATAAGGCGGCCTTCGAGCAGATGAAAGACGGGGTCATGATCGTAAACTGCGCCAGGGGCGGGATTGTTGATGAGGATGACCTTTATGACGCCTTGCAGTCAGGCAAAGTTGCCGGTGCGGCATTGGATGTCTTCGAGAATGAACCTCCCGGCATATGCCCGTTGATCGAGCATGAACGTCTGATATGTACGCCCCATCTCGGTGCTTCCACTCAGGAGGCCCAGACCAAAGTGGCCGTTGATGTGGCTGCACAGATTATTGATTATCTCAAGTACGACACGATTCTGAACGCCGTTAATGTCCCGTCGGTAACCGGTGAGCTTCTTACCAAACTGAAGCCGTTATTAACTCTTGCCAATCATATGGGCAGTCTCCAGTCCCAGCTTGTTCGGGGCCCCATTGAAGAAGTTTCTATTGAATATGCCGGAGATTTTAAGGGACTTGACCAATCACCGGTTTCCATAGCCGTGTTAAGAGGCTTGCTGGCGCCTGTGGTTAAGGATGACGTCAATTTCGTCAATGCCCAGGTCCTGGCAAAGGAAAGAGGGATAACGGTCACAGAGATAACCAGTGATGCGTCTGAAGAGTATATCAACCTGATTACCGTGCGTGTTACCACGCCTAAAGTGACGAATATGGTATCCGGAACCATATTCGGCAAGAATAAAATGCGGATCGTGAAGATCAACAATTTTCGGCTTGAGCTTATCCCTGAAGGTCATCTGGCGCTGATATACACCCTTGACAAGCCGGGGGCCATTGGGAGTTTCTCATCACTTCTCGGCAGTAAAAAAATTATCATCAGGCAGATGCATTTGGGGCAGGAAGAAACCGGAAAAATGAACATCATTTTCCTTGAAACCAATGTCCGCATTTCCGACCATGTTGTTGAACAGCTGCTTGACCTGCCGCTGATCATATCGGTGACCCGACTTGAATTTGAAATTTAGGGTTCGCTCAAAAATAACTTCATATTTTGGATACGTTATTTTAAGATGAGTTCTATTTGAATGAGAGCGTACCCTGTTTCGGCAGGAAGCGACGTTCCCGTTATGGATTTTCATGTTTCAAATACGTAACCTTTGAATATCACAAGCTGATCTCAAGTGGTATATATTGATAAACTCTCGATAGTTACATACCATGGCCGACGAGTTTATTTGCCTTTACCGAAACACGCTGCGGATCGAGCTTTAGAACGTTTCAAATAGTTCCAGGGTGAGATCAAAAATTCAGAGGCCGATCAATGGGAACATATTTACGAGAAATACTCTAACAGAGAGCCTGCAGGAGAGTATGATATGCCGAAAAAAAAAAGGATAAAGCTGATTTCCTGGAATGTGAACGGCATTCGTGCGGTCATTAAAAAGGATTTTTTTACATCATTCAAACAGGTGGATGCCGATATGTTTGCCATTCAGGAAACAAAGATTCAGGATTCACAACTTACTGATGAGATGAAAAATATTTCTGGTTATCAAGCATTCTGGTCTCATGCCACGGTAAAAAAAGGATACAGCGGGGTGTGCACCTATACCCGGATTAAGCCCAAAACAATTAATTACAGTATTGGCGAACCGAAATTCGACAATGAAGGTCGCGTTATCGAGATGGATTTTGTTGATTTTATATTTTTTAACGTTTATTTCCCCAACGGCCAAATGAGCGAAGAACGGCTTCAGTACAAACTCGATTTTTATGAAAGTTTTTTCAAATATGCTGATGAGTATAAAAACCAGGGCCGGAGCCTTATTATTACCGGAGATTACAATACCGCTCATAATGAGATTGATTTGAAAAATCCGAAAGCCAATGAAAACAATTCCGGATTTTTGAGAATTGAGAGGGATTGGATCGACAGGATTATTGAAAACGGTTATGTGGACACCTACAGATATTATTGTCCGGATGACGTAAAATATTCATGGTGGACCTACCGGTTCAAGGCAAGGGAGCGGAACATCGGGTGGCGTATTGATTATTTTTTTGTTACAAAGGATATTATCGATAACGGCTGGGTTAAAGAAGTTTTTATCGACAACGATATTTTTGGGTCAGACCATTGCCCCATTGGTCTGGTTATCGAAATCTGAAAGGGATGAATGGCAAGCCCGCCCAAAAAAACTGCCAAGAATATTAAAAAATACAGCATCTTGTAATTAAAAAAATCTTGACAAATCTTATCGGAATTGAGAATATGCAATACGGTTTACGGTTTGCCGGTGTTGTACGATCACTTTTTTCCTGAATAAGGAGACTCTATTATGCCCCTAACAAAAGCTCAACTTGTAGAATCAATTCACAATCAGATCGGTCTGACCAAGAACAAGTCCTTAGAAATCGTAGAAACCTGTTTAGAGATCATCAAAAGTACACTGGCATCCGGTGAGGATGTGTTGATCTCCGGATTTGGTAAATTCTGTGTAAGGGAAAAAAAGGAACGTAAAGGCAGAAACCCTGCTACGGGTGATGCTATGATGTTAGCCCCAAGAAGAGTTGTCACGTTTAAATGTTCCGGCAAGTTGAAGAACATGATAAATGGCAAATAAAAAAGGCAGACCCCATTTTGGCCTGCCTGTACTTGCCCGACAGCTCTTCTTTTCAAAGAGACTGCCCGGCGTTATTGTCTGTTAGCTTCCCTAAATGTCGTTGTACAATGCCGTGTTGCATTGAGATGCACGGACATCCGAGAAGCTTAATAAATGTCACACTTCGCTCCTCTTTTTACAGTATAACCTTCGTAAAGACTAAGTCGTCACATGGTTTAAATCATAATGTTGAAGCTGAGTGACATTTAGTTTCAGTTAAATAATAATTATTTTATGAGATATGTCCATGAGAGAAAAGATTCATTTTTATAGGTGAAAATCCTATCCCATAGGGATTATTCCCGGTACCAATCCGCATTTCTCATGAAAAATTCGTCCTGTTGTTTACCTTTCAGGCCACGGCGGGACCGGCTATCTGCCTTTTATCTCGCCTCGCAGAAGCTTCTTAAGCCCTTCGAGAGTACCTTTCCAGACACTATTGTCACCGGCCATTATCGCGACAATAACATCTTTCTCTACGCTGATTTCCAGAACAATTTCTTCATCGTCAACTTTAAATACGGCTTCTCCCCATCTCTCTGCGGGAAGACCCGCTACTTCACAATCGTAGTCCGTCCGAATTTCTCCGGTCATTCTTATATCGCCCATGGTTTTCTCCTATTCATTATTCAGAATCTGTTTCAGTTTTTTCTGTGTTTACCAGAGGTTATACTGTCTGTCCTTCTAATTACGGATGGATTCTCAGCGTAACGCTGAACCACGAGGCGCACATCCGACAAAGGGCCTTTAAAGTCCGGCTCCGGAATATCCAAGATTTGATTTTTGAACAGATCCTCGCTGACATCTAAGGTCACTCGCCAGGAATCTTTGCTGTCGTCGGTCAAATAGGTTTTTAATCCGGCCCTGGCAGCAATCATGTCATTAATCGGGTCGTTGCCGACCATCAGGCAGACTTGGGGAGGTTCATCGATTTTCCGGCAGATTTCCAGGTAATATTCTATCCGTGGTTTACAAAACGACATATTTTCAATGTGGGTTACCAAATCGAAGTGAAAATGGTCCAAACCGGCCCAGGCCAGGCGTTTCATCTGAACATTAAAAGGGAAGATAGGATTAGTGGCCAGCACCAGCTTTAAACCGGTTTGGAAAATTTTATCAAAAGTTTCATGAAGATCATCCGGAAGTCTTACGGTTACCTTAATTTCATCATATTCGGTTTCGTAAAAATTCAAAAACCGGTTCCACAGTCTGTCTCGCCAATCCGCAGATTGTTCAGTAAAGGCGCTCATAAAGTATTCGGCATTGATCATTTCACCGTTGTTTTGCAATAGTGCATGGGTTGCGTTTATCAGCCGCTTCCGGAAGATATCCGCAGGCATAAGATCCGCAAACCGGGTTTCTATCCTGCGAAAATATTCCTGGTAAAACCTGGCTTCGTCAAATAAAATCAGCGTATTGTCTAAGTCAAACAGAATTGCCTTCAACATGGTTTCAATTCGCCGTTATCCTTATCAGGTTAAAATAAAACAACGTATCATAATCAAAGCCGACTCATGAATCAATCTTTAATTCTAATAAAAAAATGTAAGAATTTTGAAGCAGTTGTCGAGGCAGGTCATCCCACCGTTCGGACGGGGTGTCTGCCCTTTTTTTGTGGTAATTTTAAAGCAGAAACAAAATTGCCGTCAAACCTTGTAATCGACGTGCTAATGGTTATATTGCTTGCTTCGGCTTGCCGAAACTCGTATCACACCAGAATCTTGCATAAAAATTGATGAGAATCTTTCCAATACGTAATTAAAGTGGGTTTATAAAACATCAAAGAGGAAAAAGGCGACCTGATGCAGGTGATGGGCGTATTCTGTTATATTCAGCACGTTCAATAATTAACTTGAGAGTCCAAAGTTCTCATGATCATAAACATGTTT
>JBARSG010000339.1:0-2913 GCA_049644625.1 Desulfobacterales bacterium
GTTAAATTGCCTCCAACTAATAGGTTGTTTGGATGGTTTCTTTTTTTTCTCATCAACCGTCGCATAAGAAAGCTTCGAGAAAAATTTGATACATCCGGCGAATTCAAAGAGGTTCAGAAAGCACCGGGTTAAACCAATATAGAAAATGACCCGGTAATATTGACGGAGTGCTAAAGTGAGCCTTGAAAATTGCAGATAACATTGAATAGCGTTTTATCAATCGTTGCGCGTAAAAGCAAGGAAAAGGGCACTAAATATACCCTAATTTGAAGGCCATGCAGAGGGGTAATTTAAGGCTGCGCAATGATTGATAAAATGGTGAACTGAACCGGTCCAGGCTGTGCTGAATTATGCGTATAGGATCTATGGGGATTATATAGGAAGGAAAAGATCCATTGTAGAAGGGAGGATAGCGGTTTTAAAGGGGTGCAGTTTTGAAATAGTAGTCTGGGCATTGCCTATGTAGTATATTTCTTTAAAAATACCTTTGGAAGCGGTTGAATTTTAATTATATAAAGGCCAAAAGACCGACTTTGGACAAACTTATCCTGTTGTGCCTGGAAGGCACTTTTGTTACCCCAAGAAACTAAATATTAACGGGGTGTAAATACTACATTGAATTACAATGCAATCTTGGTAATTTCTTGATTATTTTCATTTTTCCTTTCCCACATTTGGGACAACAGGTAATATCCTTGCCTGTTAATCGGAGCATCATTTCCATAATGGTTTCCACAATTTTCTCTGGCAATTTAGCACCTGGATCAATGAGTTTTCTGATAAGTGCAATCGCCTGTTTTTTATTTTTGTGTGACAAGAACCCGAAGTACCGAATCTTCATAAAGCCCATGGGGAGAACATGGAGGAGGAATCGCCGGATAAATTCATGGGCATCGAGGGTCATGATTCTGGTTTCATTGTTTCTCTTCCGATCCCGGTATGTAAAGTTGACTTTGCCGTTATCAATGGAAAGTATCCGGTTGTTTGATATGGCTACCCGGTGCGTATAGCGCCCGAGATATTCAAGTACCTGTTGAGGACCGGCAAAGGGACGTTTTGCGTAGGCAATCCACTTAGGCTTTAAAAGGGATGATAAGAGTTGCCGGAACCCTTTTTTGGAGGCAAAGTCCTTTGTATTGCCTGGGAAGATTAGTGCTTCATTTTGATAGGCTATTTTAAGTTTTTTCAGATACCGTTTTTTGAACTCTTTTGCCAGAGACTCGACTTTAAAAAGGAATGACTCTTTGGACGGTATCCATCTGTCTTTTTTAAAGGATAAGGCTCCTGCAGGAATCAGACAGTGAAGATGAAAATGATCCATAAGGGTCTGGGACCAGGTGTGAAGCACGGCAATGAAGCCGAGTTGACCTTCAAGTCGCCATTGTGGATCTTTTGCAAATGCCTGCAATGTTTCACTGACAGCCGAAAAGAGTATTTGTAAGGTGATCTTTTTGTTACATAATATAATAGGATTAAGGTCATGTGGCAGGGTGAAGACGAGATGGAAATAACCGCAGGGTAGCAATTCAGCCTTGCGGTCATTGAGCCATTGTTCCTTTAGGAGGCACTGACACTTGGGGCAATGCCTGTCTCTGCATGAGTTGTAAGCGATCTGCTCGAACCCGCATTTGTCACATTGCTCGACATGACCGCCGAGTTTGGCAGTTCGGCATACCTCAATATGATGCATGACCTTAATCTTTTCATATGGCAGAGAGTTGGATTGCCTGTAGTGGTCTCCGTAAAGATGGAAGATATCTGCTACTTCCCATTGCTGCCTATTATTGGGGGTATCAAGCTCAGTTTTTTTCATTGTCGCCCTCCTTGTCTTCATGAAGAGTATCAAGAGGGCTTTTGAATTTGGTGAAACGTTCCGGTATGAGATGAAGATATATGATTGTGGTTTTTATGGATGAATGCCCAAGGAGTCGTTTAATGGTATAAAGATCAGTTCCCTGATATAGCAGGTGGGTGGCAAAGCTGTGGCGCAGGGTATGGATGCTGCCTTTGTTTATGCGGGCTTTTTTTTAGCGAGGTAGAAAGCCCTTTGAGCAGCTGCTTCACCCAGATGTTTTTCGGCTTTTTGGCCGGGGAACAACCATTTGCCGGGACGATATTTACGCCAATAAGTTCTCAGGTCCACAAGCAGCTTTTTGGAAAGGACAGTGTATCGATCCTTTTTACCTTTGCCTTGTTCTACCCTGATCATCATTCTGGAAGCATCGCTTTCTATGTGATGGGGTTGAAGGCGGACCAATTCACTGACCCGCAGACCTGCACTATAGACGGTTTCCAGTAAGACTAGGTGTTTAAGGTTGTCTACTGCATCGAGTAGCCGTTTTACTTCTTCCACGCTGAAGACCATGGGCAGTTTTTTAATCCGGGGCCGAGGGGGAATTTGAAAACGCGCTTCATCCCACTTGCAAACATTCCTATAGAAGGAGACAATGCCTGAGAAATAATTGTTGCACGTTCCCCAGGAAAGCTTGCAGTCTTCAAGAAGATAACGAAGATACTCTTGAATTTGATCGTTTGTGAGTTTGTCTGGAGATTTGTTGTAAAATGTTGCTAATCCCTTAACAGCTCTTATGTAACTCCTTTTAGTGTGTGGGGATAACCTCTGCAGAGTCATGTAGTTGTTAAATTTGGTCCTAAGATCAGTCGACATAATGATACCTCCTTTATAAAAGGTTAATAAGAAATGAAAACATCCTTCTACCTCGGAGGTATTGTATTCGATTACTGATCAAATAAGGAGAGAATATTTGACGGCAAGGATGACAAAAATATGCCTCGTTGATCTTTATAAAATTCCGCGGAGCGGTTCAGTTCACAATTTTAACCGAAGTCCAGATACTCGCAATATATCTGCATCTGGGAGATATTTGGAGTTTGGACAAAACACCTAAAAAC
>JBARSG010000340.1:0-3902 GCA_049644625.1 Desulfobacterales bacterium
TGCGTAAATTCATGAGCGCGGCCCGGGCGGTGTCCCGCTCCAAACCGATTATCGTGCTTAAGTCCGGCCGCAGTCCGGCCGGAACCAAGGCAGCGGCTTCACACACCGGGGCGATGGCAGGGGAAGATATGGTTTACGATGCAGCTTTCATGCGTGCCGGCATTGTACGGGTAGACACCATCGGAGAGCTTTTCGACTGCGCCGAATTGATGGCCAGACAGCCGCGTCCGACTGGAGCCAGGCTTGCGGTAATCACCAATGCCGGCGGGCCCGGCGTTATGGCGGCCGATGTCCTCAGCCGCTACGGTTCGGAACCCGCTGAGCCGAAACCGGAAACGCTTGCAAAGCTGGATGCCGTATTGCCGCCCCTATGGAGCCGGTCCAACCCCATCGACATATTAGGAGATGCGTCACCTCAGCGCTTTGCCGGCGCCGTAGAGATCTGTGTTGGATCCAAAGAATTTAACGGTGTCCTTGTGATCCTCTCTCCCCAGGCCATGACCGATCCCACGGCAGTTGCCGAAATGCTGGCTTCGAGCTTTCAAAAGAAACAATATCCCCTGTTTACCGCCTGGATGGGTGGCGTGGATGTCGCCAAAGGCAAAGAAATTCTGAATCAAGCCGGAATTCCCACCTACGACACACCGGAACAGGCCATTCGGGCCTTTTTCTACATGGTTGATTATTCCCGTAACCTCAAGATACTCCAGGAAATTCCGCCGAAGCTGCCCCGGTCGATTGCTTTTGACCGCCATCAAGCCCGAAAGCTCATTGATACGGCGCTTTCTAAAAGCACGCCGGTTCTGACCGAATTTGAATCCAAGGCTCTGCTGGCGGCTTACGGCCTACCGGTAATTCGCACGCAGGTAGCTGCTTCCGCCCAAGAAGCGGTTCAATTGGCCGGACAGATCGGATATCCTCTGGTTATGAAAATCCTTTCTCCCGATATTCTGCACAAAACCGACGCAGATGGAATACGGCTGGATCTTCGCACGGAAGCTGATGTCCGCAAGGCATATGATGAAATTGTAGCAAACGCCAGGGCATACCGGACCGAGGCCGATATCCAGGGGGTGACCCTGCAGTCAATGATTCGGCAGCCGGACTACGAAATTCTTATGGGAACCAAACAGGATGAAAACTTCGGACCGGTGATTCTGTTCGGCATGGGTGGAATTTTTGCCGAAGTAATCCAAGACCGGGCCATCGGTCTACCGCCGCTCAATGTTTTACTTGCCCACCGGTTAATGGAAAACACCAAGATATACGCCCTTCTGAAGGGATATCGCAACCGGCCGCCCGCCGATATGGAATTAATAGAAGAGATGATTCTGCGTCTATCACAACTGGTCGTTGATTTTCCGGAGATTGTCGAACTGGACATGAACCCGGTTATGGTCCGTGAGGGCAAACCCTGCGTGGTGGATGCGCGGGTTATCCTGGCATTTCCCAAACGACCTTCTCCCCTTCACCTGGTAATCAGCCCCTATCCGGCCGAACTCGAATCCCGGGAAGTCACTTCGGGCGGCCTTTCGATTTTCGTCCGTCCTATCCGACCGGAAGATGCTCCCATTTTAGTGAATCTTTTTGATACACTGTCACCTACCAGTATCTACTACCGGTTTTTCGGTCACCTGAAGTCACTCCCCCATTCCATGCTCGTGCGTTTTACCCAGGTGGACTATGACCGTGAAATCGACCTGGTGGCTGTTGATGAAGGAGATAAGGGCGAGGAAAGGATCTTTGGCGTGGCGCGTCTTATCACCGATCCTGACGGCAAACGCGCCGAATTCGCCATCCTGACAGGAGATCCCTGGCATGGAAAAGGGGTGGGAGCCCGGCTGCTGGAAATAAGCCTCCGGATTGCCAAAAATCGCGGCATTGAAACCGTGTGGGGCACCGTATTGCAGGAAAACCAAGGTATGCTTGCTCTCGGTCGAAAGCTGGGTTTTAAAATCTCCAGATCTGAGGAACCCGGTGAAATGGAATTGACCATCGACTTAAGATCTAGTAAGTTTTAATGACAAGCGATTTAATTGAGGAGTCGGGGAGTTTTTTCAATTGAATCGCTCCATGAATAATCAGCGACTTCATCATACAAACTCAACCCTAAGGGTTCGTAAAGATAGAACAGAAAATTTGTCTTTAAATATATAGCTTATATGGATACCCATTTTGAGCATTATAAATACGAACACAACATACCGCTGTTCTATCTTAACGATCCCTAATGGTTTCAAACAGTGTATGATTTCGCTGCTGATCATTCATTACGCTATTTACAAAGCGTTATAAGAAAAACACTCCGACTGCTGATTTAATTAGGTTTCCAAAGGAGGAAAATGATGACTACGGAAATTACCAAATCTGTTGTAGTGCCGCTTGATGGCAGCCCAATCGCGTTAAAAACCCTGCACTATCTTCTACTCGTTTTCAGCCCTCGGCATAACCTGATCGTCAACCTGTTTCATGTCGTTCCGGGCGCACCGGAAATTTTGGTCGAAGAGAGCAGAAAAAATCCGGATACGGCCCGGCAGGTCAGGGAGCTGGAAAACCGCAGCAAAAAGATGGCCGCCAAGGCGCTCTCCGCTGGCAAAAAGGCCCTACTGGATAAAGGGATTAAGGAAGAAAAGGTCAAAATCGTCGAATTCAAAAAACAGGTGGGGATCGCCCGTGACATTTGTGGTTGGTCGGAAAAAAAACGTATGGATGCCATTGTGCTCAATACGCGGGGACGAAGCCGCATCGAGGCTTTTTTCATGGGGGAGACGGCCAACAAGGTTTTGGAACTTAGCCGTATTTGCCCGGTATGGATGATCAAGGGGGATGTGCGCTCAAAACCGGTCATCATCGCCATGGATAACTCCGAAAATGCTCTGCGGGCCGTGGATCACGCCGCATTTATGCTATCCGGTACCGATTGCCCGGTGACACTATTTTATGCTAAACGCAACCTGTTAAGGTTCTTCTCAAGGGAAGCTGTTGAACCCGTTTCGGGGCTGGAATCCATGTGGAAAAGTGCTGCCGGTCGTGAAATTGCTCCTTACATGCAGAAAGCAAAAGAAATGTTGATAAAGGCCGGATTGGACGAATCGAAGATTTCAAGCCACATCGTCGACGGAGGCCGCAGTGCCGCTGCCGATATTTTAGATGCGGTCCGTCGTTTCGGATGTGGAACCATCGTCATGGGACGCAGGGGAGCTACCAATGTAAAAGACTACACTTTAGGCAGCGTTTCTCGCAAGGTGCTGCAAAATTGCCAAGATGCGGCCCTGTGGCTTGTACCTTAAAAAGGATGCCTCTATCTCGTTCGGATGATCTACGGCATTTGAAGTTTTGGAAATTAGCTTTCAATGCTGCCTTATATTCTGCTTATAATCGGATTTGTTTTCCTGATCAAAGGTGCCGATTTTCTCGTAAAAGGGGCGTCTTCCATGGCCAGGCGGTTCAATATTTCCGATCTGGCGATCGGTTTGACCGTTGTGGCGTTCGGCACGTCCGCGCCGGAACTGTTCGTCAATATCGTTGCCGGCGTCAAAGGAACCACCGACATCGCTATCGGCAACGTTCTGGGAAGCAATATTGCCAATGTGTTTTTGATACTGGGAATATCCGCCGTCATCTATCCGCTGGCCGTATCCAAAGGCACCGTTTGGAAAGAAATTCCATTCAGCCTGTTGGCAGCCGTGGTTCTGGCGTTTCTGGCCAACGACCAGCTCATCGACAATCAGAACCATTCGGTTCTTTTGCGGTCGGACGGTCTGATTCTCCTGTCATTTTTTGTTATATTTCTATACTATTCCTCAACTATTGCTTTTGAAATAAAAGGTATGGATGATCACGTACCCGCAACGGCGCATGGAACCATGAAATCCATCGGGATGGTGACAGCGGGATTGGTC
>JBARSG010000341.1:0-1711 GCA_049644625.1 Desulfobacterales bacterium
AATAAAATTATCGACAACATAGTAATTTGCGTTGAAAAAGTTTAGCCTGTTAAGCTATTATAATATTTTAGCATAAACAGAAACGCGCTGGTTTATTTTCAGATAAACTGCCGAAGAATGAGAAAATTTCTGACCACGGAACATTTTGGTATAATTATTGTCTAAATTAATGGATAAAGAGATAAAAAAGCCGGTCGGTTCACCTGACCCGGATGCAGCGCTTGTCAGGGCTATTCAGGCCGGTGATATGGCGGCATTTGACCATCTGGTTCTCAAACACAAAGACAAACTGTTTAACATGGTTTACTGGTTGTTAGGGGATTATCAGGAAGCAAACGATTGCGCCCAAGAGATATTCATAAAGGTCTTCAAAGCTATAAAAAAGTTCCGGTTCGAATCGGCATTTTCCACATGGCTTTATCGAATTGCAATCAATACGTGCAAAAATAAGCTCAAATCATCCATGTACCGGTGGAAAAAAAGGACGGTCTCGCTTGAAAACCCGGAAAGTTCAGAACAGGGTAACCGTTCATATGAAATACAGAATGGTTCCCCGTCTCCCGAGAATAAGCTTGAAAAAAAAGAGAAAATCATGCTGATTCAAAAGGCCGTCAATGCGTTGCCCCAAGAACAAAATAGGGTTATTGTGCTGCGTGACATCCAAGGACTGTCTTATCAGGAGATTGCGGATATCACCGGCCTGAACCTCGGCACCGTCAAGTCAAGACTTGCCAGGGCAAGGATGGCGCTTAGAAAGAACTTAGCGCCCTCCGGACGGGCTTTTTGACAGGATCAACAAGATATTCAGGATATTTATTATCCCATTTTCCTGATGAAAATGGGATAAGGCCTTAGAGTAATAATTTAAGGATCTTCCATGGGCTAAACGATCCGCCTTCAGGCGGAACATTAATTGATCAGGTTAATCCTGTTAATCTTGTCTGAAATATTATTACAAATAAAAGGAAGGATATAAATATGGACTGTGCCGCCATTCAGGAACGTTTATCCGAATACATAGACGGCACTTTAGATGTGCAAACCCGGACAGCGGTTGAAAAGCATATTGCGGTCTGTGAGAACTGTAAACAAGAGCTTGTTTCATTACGTGCGGTAGTTGAAGAACTGGGCGCTTTGGATCAGGTTAAGCCTCCGGCGGATTTCCTTGAGAAAATCCATGAACGTATGGCGCCGCGCTCTGGTTTCAACAAAATCCTTCGCAAGTTGTTTGTGCCCTATGGCATCAAAATCCCCCTGGAACTGGCAGCGGCCGCCACGGTTACGATTCTTGTTGTTTTGGTTTTAAACATTCAACAGCCGGAAATCCAGATGATGAAGATCCCTACAGCCTCCAAATCCCAAAGGCTGGCCGAAAAACCAAAAGCAGATCGTATAACACCGGCATTTAAAAAGGAAGGTGAACCTCCGGCAACCGTTCTTGAAGAAGCTCCGGAAAAGGTATCGGAGAGCGAACCTGTGCTTCTGTATCAAAAGTCAATCGGAAAAACCTCCAGGACTCCAATTGAAAAGGAATTTGAAGCTTCCTCATCTATTCTTGCAAAAACTAAAGTAAAACAGGAGATTAAAAAGAGTGAGCCCATTGAACTTGCCCTTGTGCTCAAAACAGGCGTTATTGGTGGTGCTTATAAACCCGGTATTGCCATGCAGGCGGCGCCACGCCTTGAAAGCGACGAAAGCACGGGTGAAAAAG
>JBARSG010000342.1:0-5368 GCA_049644625.1 Desulfobacterales bacterium
ACAAACTTTTCATGACCCGGGACATCGACGATGCCGAGATGCTGACCGCTGGGAAGATCGAGATACGCGAATCCGAGTTCAATGGTGATGCCGCGACGCTTTTCTTCCTTTAACCGGTCGGTGTTGATGCCGGTCAGCGCCTTAATCAGCGCCGTCTTTCCATGGTCGATGTGTCCAGCGGTCCCGAGGATGATCTGTTTCAAATCTGAAATATTCCTTAACTTTAGTTCACTTCACTCTGTGTTCTTTTTTCTTTTTCTAAAGTACTCCAGAACATACGCCATTCCTACAAGGAAAATGCCGAGTCCTGCGACATAGATTATATCCACTTTGTCGTAGAAAAAACGTGTTAAAAAGACGGCAAAAACAGCGCCGAACACGGCTCTTATTATAAAAACATGAAATTTGTTCATAAAATGCACTCTATATTAGAAGCCCAAAAGAATCAACACCAAGTTTGTACCGAAATATTTTAAATATGCAGGGATAAAATAGCTTGAAATAGATCAGGCAATCTGATAAATAAATATTTTTTTAAATGAAAGGTGGATTTTCAGATAAAACATTCAAGTTGTTTGTGTTAAAAAAAACAACCTGAACCCTAAAACCTGAAATATCTTTTATGGTGGGTGTAGCTCAGTTGGTAGAGCACCAGGTTGTGGCCCTGGACGTCGCGGGTTCAAGTCCCGTCACTCACCCCATTTTTTTTGAATAAAAATGCGCCCGTAGCTCAGCTGGATAGAGCGCCGGACTTCGAATCCGTAGGCCGCAGGTTCGAATCCTGCCGGGCGTGCCATGTCATGGATTGGTGTCAGGGAAGTTTCCATGGGAGCCTATTTTAGTGTCCATATAGATGTCCGACGATTCTGAAACAAGTTTCATTACTCCCATCACTCATAATTCCGGACCTATGTGCCCATATTCGGTTTGGCATAATACGGTCTTAAGTCCTTTGCTTGTAAGGATTTTGTGGATTTTAACCATTTCATTAAAGTGTGGTTTAACGAGATCGAGCCTTTTAAACTCAGGCCGATAGTCCAAAACGCAGACCTGGATCTCAGGATCTATTTCATATAGCCTTTCTCCTATCAATTCGATTTCTTGCGGCGGTATTAGTTCTTTATTATAAGGAATTCCAACGCCGGTGAAAACACCGTCCTTGTATCTTTCAATCAAGTATTGGACTGCATCCCATGCTGTATTCAAGTACCGCTCAGCCATTGATTTGTCTTCTATGGCAGTTATTTGCATAAATGTTTCCGGATAATATCCTTTTAGGTCCGGGCCTATATCTGTCATTCCTGCCTCAACCAGCTTGTCGATATAATCCCTTGACAGGATAGTGGTGTTTGTATCCACATGAATCCTTGCATTCGGATCAGAGTTAAGCCTTTTTAACTCGGCAACATATTCCACAAGCCATCTCCTGTTTAAGGTACTTTCACCTCCGGAAATGGCCATCCTGTCAACTCCAAATTTTTTTCTGGCGGCTGTCATAAGCTCTGCTGCTTCTCTTGGGGTCAATGGCTTACCCTGTGCTGAATAAGTTGTCTCCCAGTTTTGGCATTGGGGACAGCGAAGGTTGCAACCCGAGGCAAAACAAGCGCTCTCTATATACCCGTGACGGCCCTTTAGCCAATAGGGCGTTCCCACACCGCCCACAGTATGTCCGCTAAAGCCATGCACTATTCTCTTTGGGGGGTAATCTTGAACAAGCTCTGTGTTGACTTTAAGCTCCTTGGTTACTGGCGTAATGCAGGCGGGTTTTAATTCATTGTTTACCTCAACAGCACAGCTCCAGCAGCCTCCTACCTCACAGGGCGCGAATAATGAGCCTTTCTCCGGATATTTTGTTATCTTGCAGCCACTTATTTCCAGCGCTCTTTTGACGGTGATACCTTCAGGTACCTTTACCATCTTCCCGTCCAACTTTATTGACACTTCTTTGCTCATCACCAGGCTTATTATTTTTTAATTATTGACAATGTGTTTTTCTATAATACATATTTTCTTTATGGCAATAAAAAGTGAATACAACAAAATACAGCCCTATTCAACCAAGGATGGCTCACAGATCAAAGAATTAATGCATCCAAACGTACATGGGAACCAGAGGCAAAGTCTGGCCGAGGCTTGTATCCCGATCGGTTCTGGGACCTTGCTCCACAAGCATAACAACAGTGAGGAACTCTATCATATTAAATCAGGGAAAGGTCTTATGACTCTTGGAGATGAGAGGTTTGAAGTAACAGAGGGCCATACGATCTGCATCCCGCCAGGGATGCCACACCGGATTCGGAATACCGGTAAGGGCGTACTCAGGGTGCTTTGTTGCTGCTCACCGTCCTATTCCCACAATGACACGGAATTGCTGGTGGAACAAAAATCAAAAGGAGAATAATGTGCATTAAAATCACAATCAGTTTTTGTCAACCTCATCGAATTATGGCCCGCCCCAGTGCCACTTAACTGAAAAAGGTAATTATCGCTGTAATATCTTGGGAACTATCCTGTAGAATCCAGAAAAATTAAAGCTCAAAAAGTTCAAGGTTTACATTCGAAATCGTGAAATATATATTTAAGTTATGAGTTTGGTCGCTTAAAAAAGAGATATAAAACCCCATAAACGAATTAAAACAGCGAAGTCCAAGAATGTCTTTCTTATTGCATAAGAATTCGAAAAAAAATTAAATATTATGTAGTTTCCCTGATGAAATTAACACGGCGCAATTTCATAAAAAGATCGCTCATATTGGGCGGCTCTCTGTTTTTCGGCAACAAGTCTCTCTTTGCTTTGAATAAAAAAAGAGAACAATGGTATCCTTGCTATGCGAAGCTTGAGGAAGAAGGGGAGTTAGCCAAGAGAGTTGAGCAAGCTTATTCAATTTTCGAACAATGCGAACTTTGTCCCCGGTTGTGCGGTGCCAATCGGCAGAATGGCAAACAAGGGTTTTGCCGTGCACCGGCCAAGCTCATGGTCTACACGGCACATCCACATTTTGGTGAAGAGATATCGCTAGTGGGAAAAAGAGGATCTGGAACAATCTTCTTTTCCAACTGTAATCTCCGTTGTGTTTTTTGCCAGAACTGGCCTATATCCATCAAAGGATATGGGAAAGAAGTTCAAGACGAGGATCTGGCAGATATGATGATCTACCTCCAGAAGATTGGCTGCCACAACATCAACTTAGTAACACCAACCCACGTTATGCCAAATATCCTCAATGCAACAAGGATTGCTTTCAAGAGAGGACTTCGTCTCCCCTTGGTTTACAACACCAGCGGCTACGAGCGAGTTGAAATATTGAAGATTCTAGATGGCATCGTGGATATTTATTTGCCGGATATGAAATATATGGAGGCTTCGAAAGCGTCGAAGTATTTATCTGTAGCACCAGACTATCCAGAAGTGTCTCAAAAAGCGGTTCTAGAAATGCACAGGCAGGTAGGAAAGCACCTGATCAATAGCCAGGGAATTGCTATTCATGGATTGATGATCAGGCACTTGGTTATGCCAAACAATGAAGCCGGTACAGAGAAATTCGTTAGATGGGTAGCTGAAAATCTCCCAAAATCAACCTATGTGAACATCATGCATCAATATTTTCCGGATTATAAAGCCTTTGAATACCCTGAGATCAACCGAAGGATTTCTGTAAAGGAATACCTGGAAGCAATGCATTGGGCTGATGAATACGGCCTGACCAACCTTGACCCGCAGTCTGTTAGAATGAGAAAAATCTATGCCAGACAGACAATTAATTAACCCTTTTGGGCTTTCTTCTCAATCACACGTTTTTATGGATAAGCAAAGTCAGTCAAAACAAATCATTCATTTAGACATGGATGCTTTTTATCCCTCGGTTGAGATGCTGGACAATCCTGCCTTAAAAGGGAAACCGGTCATAGTGGGAGGTGGCAAGGAAAGAGGTGTGGTGTCATCTGCCTCATATGAAGCTCGAAAATTCGGTATTCATTCTGCCCAACCTATTGCGAAAGCAAAACGCCTTTGTACTGATGGGATTTTTTTACCTGTCAGAATGTCGAGATACCAAGAAGTCGCTAAGCAGGTATTTTAAATATTTCATCGTTTCACACCCTTAGTTTAGCCCATATCTATTGATGAAGCATTTCTTGATGTAACAGGTTCCATAATGGCTTTCACGTTAAATTATTTTAAAGAAATTTTCGCCAAGCCCCTTTTTTTGATTGACCGGATCTTTCAACTTTTTGCCAACTTAAAGGTGATATTATGCATCCATATTTCGCCAACCTGAATAATCAGTAAAAACGTTGAACCAACAGGGTCATGCCTAAAAAATAGTGCATCATGCATGTTTTTCTGTGCATTTATAAATTTTTCCTGATCCCCTTATTTTTACCTCCTTTCATTATCTTGTTGTTGAGTCCCTTTAACCAAGCATTAAATATGTGTTAACCAGCCAGTCAGCGGCATGTCGCAAATCTTGCCGCTGGTCACAGCGGCCGGCACAGCCCCCGATTCTCACAAAATTCCTATTGCCAGGTGTTTATTTTAATTTTGTTACAAATTAGTTAGATCCTTCCATTATAATAACAATTATGTAAATTAAAATATAATAAAATGCATAATTGTAAATATTTGGTTGCTGCCACTTCATCCACTTATACCATAAAATCTATTATTAACAAATAGATATACTAGATTATAGGTTAACGCAGTCATCTGGCATGCCCCTTGCTATATTATCTGACAAAAATCTAATCCATGGAACAGATGGAACATTTAACAGGGAAAGGAGCGTGTTTTAATGAAAAAGATAGAGGCGATTGTAAAACCGTTTAAGCTGGACGAGGTAAAGGATGCCTTAAACGAAATCGGGGTAACCGGCATGACCATAACCGAAGTCAAAGGCTTTGGACGTCAGAAAGGTCATAAGGAGATCTATAGAGGTGCTGAATATCAGGTGGATTTTATACCCAAGATAAAAATTGACCTTGTTGTTGATGCGTCCCTGTCAGACAAAGTTGTGTCAACTATTACCGAAAAGGCTAACACAGGTAAGATAGGAGACGGCAAAATATTTGTATTAACCGTGGAAGAAGCCATCAGGATCAGAACCGGTGAATCAGGAAAAGATGCCGTTTGACTCTTGAATGAGGAGAAGGAGCAAACATGATAAAAATATTTCTGTCAATATTATTTATAATAATAAGTATCACAAGGGCTTGGGCGGGAGACGAACCTGTAACCCTTGAATCAAATAAAGAAGCCATAGATCTGGTGCAGTCCCATGCGGATTATGTATGGACCCTAATTGCCGCGGCCCTTGTATTTTTTATGCAGGCCGGCTTTGCCCTGGTGGAATGCGGTTTTACCCGGGCTAAA